>DATFOL010000317.1:0-7532 GCA_035265545.1 Gemmatimonadaceae bacterium
AGCGGGCGCGCGTAGCGTGGGCGGGGACTCAGTGACTCGGTGACTCAGTGACTCAGTGACTCAGTGACTCAGTGACTCGGTGACTCGGTGACTCGGTGACTCGGTGACTCGGTGACTCAAGCGATGCGAAGGCTCTCGTTCAACCAGAGCCCTCGGCTTGTCTCCAGGCTGGTTGAGTCCGCAGGAAAGCCGTCAGTCGAGCAAGCATACGCGCCACGTGTTGGATCTCGAGTCGTAACGCATCGGCAGAGCTCCTGTCCCCGAACTCGAGAGCGATGGCGATATCCAGCTGGCAACTCAGTTCGCTTGCGCCCCCCGACGCGATGTAGAGACATGCGAGGAGTGCCCGATTGCTGCGACGCCCGCACCCCTCGGCGATGTTCGAGGCGATCGACACCGCCCCTCGGCGCATCTGGGATGTGAGACCGAAGCGCTCCGACGACGGAAACCGTTCCGTGTGCCGATAGACCGCGATGGCCAACCGATGCGCGTGCTGCGCTACCCGAAGATTGCGTGTGTCCTGCATCGCTACACCCTGCGCACGCAACGAATTCGAGGCGCACCATTCTCATGCATGTCGCATTGAACTGAGTCACCGAGTCACCGAGTCGCTGAGTCACCGTTTCTTCTGCGGTGGCACGCCCTTCCCGTTCCACTTCCACACGAAGAAGCGCAGCGGGGTGGTGCCGGTGTTCGTGATCCCGTGCATGTCCCACGGCGCGGCGTACTGCAGGTCGCCCGCCTTTGCGGGCCGTTCCGCTCCATTGAGACTCCAGGTGCCGGTCCCCTCGGCCACGATGACGTACTCCTCCTCGGCATGCTGGTGCGGCGGATGGATCTGCATGCCAGGCTTGATCACCGCCACGGCGGCCAGTCCGTCGGCCGCCGAGTAGGTATCGCCCTGATCATAGGTGTAGAGCGACCCCCACTCGAAGTCCTCGCGCTTCGCGCTCTCGATGGACGTGATGAACGAAGGCTTGGGCGTGACGGACTTGGGCGCCTGGGCGCCCGCCGTGAAGGCAGCGGTGGTCGTCAGGGCGAGCAGCGAAAGCGCGAAGACACCAGAGGATCGCATGAGCAGCAGGAATGAGCGTGTCGGAATGCACCGGGGCGGTGCGCCAGATGGGAAATATGGCGAAGCCGGCGCCAAATCGGACGCCGGCTTTCTTCTCCCGCGAGCGCTCGCGTCAGCCTCGTGTCGCCAACGGCAGAGTGACCGTGAAGACCGAACCGGCGTCCGGCGTGCTCGCCGCCACGAGATCGCCGCCCATCGCGCGCGCCATCTCTCGACTGATCGGCATGCCGAGTCCGGTCCCCTTGTGCTCGCGCGAGAGCGAGCTGTCGAACTGCACGTACGGCTCGAACACCAGGGCGAGCTCGTCGGCCGACATGCCCAGGCCCGTGTCGCGGATCGAGATCGCGCCCAGATCGTCCGAGATCACCTCGGTCGAGACCGTAACGCGTCCGCCGGCCGGCGTGAACTTCGTCGCGTTCGACAGCACGTTGAGCAGGATCTGCACGAGCCGCTGCTTGTCGGCCTGGAAGACGAGCTTCTGGTCGCACCCGCCGCAATCGTAGGCGATGCGCTTGGCGGCGCGCTGCGGCGCGGTGAGCGAGTCCACGACGCCGAGCACCTCGTGGGCGACGACGTCGGTGATTCGATACGTCAGCTTCCCCGCCTCGATCTTGGCGTGGGTGAGCACGGCCTCGATGAGGTCCAGCAGGTGCTGCTGGCTCTTGTTGATGCGGCGCAGGTAGTTGAGCTGCGCCTCGCTCGCCGGCGTGGGAATGCCGTCGATCATGAGCTGCACGTAGCCGCCGATCGCGTTGAGCGGCGTGCGCAGCTCGTGGCTCATCATCGCGAGGAACTCGGCCTTGGCCTTGTTCGCCTGCCGTGCCTCCGAGGCGGCGACGTCGAGCGCCGCCTCGAGCCGCTTGTGCTCCTCGATGTCCGCCGTGCAGCCGAACCATTCGGACACCTTGCCGTCCTCATCGATCATCGCCTCGGCGCGCACCAGGTGCCACCGATACTCGCCGTCGCGTGACAGCAGCCGGAACTCCGTCTCGTAGAGCTCACCCGTCTCGAGCGACCGCTTCCAGCACGCCACCGTGCGCTCGATGTCGTCGGGGTGGACCCGGCTGGCCCACTGGTCGCCCAGCAGCTCGTGCTGCGAGAGGCCGAAGAACTCCGCCGTCCGCTTCGTGACGTAGTCGAGCAAGCCATCGGGACGCGCGGTCCACACCTGCACCGGAATCGTCTCGGCCATCATGCGGAAGCGCGCCTCGCTCTCCTGCAGGGCGACGGCGAGCCGCTCCGCCGCGTCGGTGCGAGCGCGCAGGGTCGTGGTAGCGCGGGCACGCTTGATGACGTTCTTCGCCAGCAGCGTCGCGGTCTCGGTGAGCTGGAGGTCCGCGTTGGTCGGCAGCTTCGGCTCGCCGTAGTACATGGCGAAGGTGCCGAGCGTGCGTCCGTCGGTGTCGAGGATCGGTGTCGACCAGCAGGCGGCGAGTCCGTGCGAGAGCGCGAGTACGCGGAAGGCAGCCCACAGCGGATCGGTGGCGATGTCGCGCACGATGACGCGTTCGCGGCGATACGCCGCTGTGCCGCACGACCCCATCTGCGGGCCCATCGGCAGTCCGTCGATCGCGCGGGAGTAGGCTTCGGGAAGGCTGGGCGCGGCGCCGTGGCGTAGTGTGACGCCGTCGTCGTCGACCAGTAATACGGAGCCGCGCATCCCGGGCGCGACCCGTTCGATCAGCGCGACGAGCGACCCCAGCGCCTCGCGCAGCATGGCGCGCGAGGTCGCCTCGGAGTCGTCCGCCGCCGGATCGTCACCGAGGTCGGCGAAGAAACTCCCCGAGGGGCGCCGGGCGACGACGCGGTCGGCGAAAGGAACCTGGTGCTGCGCCGTCGCGGTGAGGAGGCTCATGCCGGCGATGCCGGAGAGCTGTGACGCGTCGAAGCCTGTGGAGAGGCGCGGCGTGACCGATGGATCGTTGGGCATCGAAGGCACCCACGAGTCCGGGCGAGAGGTCGGGCGGCGACGCCGGATGGATCGCCGCACGTCGGGCACCGCCCGGCGACGCGGACCACACGCCGCCGAGACGGTTCGAATGACTCAGACCCTCGATCTTACGCCCCGCTCGCGGCGGGGCAAGAGCGTCTATCCGATCACTGTCGGCCCATGCCGAGGATGTCGTTCAGCGGGTTGCCCCCACCGGGGTTGGCACCACCAGGGTTGCCGCCGCCGCCGAGCCCACCGAGGGCCCCGCCGAGGGCACCACCGAGCCCGCCGCCGCCGAGGATGCCGCCGAGGATACTGCCGAGCCCACCGCCCATACCCCCACCGGCGCCCGCGCGCGCGCCGGCCTGCCGCGCCATGTAGCCGGCGAGCAGCATCGTGAGCATGGGGAGCATCTTCTTGAGCACCGATGGTTGGAGCCCGGTCTGCGCGGCCGCGTTCTGCGCGACGCCGCGGCTCACGTCCTTGGAGCCGAAGATGTGGCCCAGCAACTGGTTGCCTGGTGCGACGTCGGTCGGCTGCGGCGCGACGACGTTGTCCATCAGACCGCCGCCGCCGAGCTGGCCGAGCAGGCCACCGAGCCCCTCGACGCCGCCGGGCTGGTTCTGCGCCTGGTTCTGGAAGCCGCCCAGAATGGCGGGTGCCAGTGCCGCCGCGCCCGAGGCGGCCTCGGTCTCACTGATGCCGAGCTCGCGCGCGATCGACTGTAGGCCGCCGGTCTGGTTCAGGATGTCGGTGATCTGCATGAGGCTGGTCCCCGGTAGAGTAGACCGGCTGGTGATGCAGGATTGGTGCGAGGGTCTGGGCGCGGCGCGTTGTGCGCGCCGTGACTCAGTGACCCTGAACGAACTGGTGACTCGGTGACTCGGTGACTCAGTGACTCAGTGACTCAGTGACTCAGTGACTCAGTGACTCAGTGACTCAGTACCAACCGAGTCACTAGTCGCGCGCAGCGCCGCGAAGGTCACTGAGTCACCGACTCACGCAGTTCAGTGACACGTGCCCGTCCCCGAATCCGTGAACGTCGCACCGGCCACCGGGACGAACTGCCAGTCGTAGCTGTTCGCGTGCAGCGTGAGCTTCAGCACGCCGTAGGTGTTCCCCTCGCGCACCTGGCTGTTCGCCTTGATCGTGCCGAAGGTGTAGTGGCTCCTGCCGCCGGTGCCGACGGTGAACTGGCGGATTCCATCCGTCGGATCGGCGACGGCGTTCGGCGTCTGCGGCGCGAAGCGCTCGTACACATGCTCGTGCCCGTTGAGGATCACGTCCGCGTCGTACTGGTAGAGCGCGTCCCAGAAGTTGGAGACGGCGGTGTTGTTGCCGTGGCTCGCGCCCGAGTTGAAGCGCGGATGGTGCCAGTAGGCGAGCGTGCAAGCCTTGGTGTTCGCCGCGAGATCGGCGCGCAGCCACTTGTCCTGGTCCGAACCGAAGGCACAGCTGATCGTCGTGCAGCTCGAGTTGGAGTTGAGCACGATGATGTGCCAGTTGCCGAGATCGTAGCTGTAGTAGCCCTTGCTCGGGTCGCCCGCGGCGCTGCCGAAGTACCCGTAGTAGCCCGTGGCGTTCAGGGTGTTGTACTCGTGATTTCCCGGCGTCGGCTTGGTGCGCGCCTTGTGCCGTCCCCAGGACGGACCATAGCAGGTGGTGTACTCGCTCGCCGTTCCGTTGTCGTAGACGTTGTCGCCGAGCAGGAAGACGGTACCAGTGATGCCGTCGAGCAGGTTGGCGGTCGCCTCGTCGCCGGAGGACGAACAGCTCGCGATGTCGCCCGCGCCGACGAGCACCGGATCGCCCGAAGGTGGAGGCGTCGTCGTGACGGTGATCGACGAGGTGGCCGTCACTCCGCTCGCGGTAGCGCTGATCGCCGTGGTGCCCGCCGCGATGCCGGTGACTAGCCCAGTCGACGACACGGTGGCGACCGCGGAGTTGCTACTCGACCAGGCGAAGGTGCTCGCCGCCTTCGGCGGCGACGCGGTCGCCGTGAGCTGCACGGCGCCGCCGACGGCAACAGTCGCGGACGACGGGGCGACCGTGACCGATTTGACCCCGGGCCCTCCCCGCGCGAGCTCCGATTCGATCGGCGCGACGGGATTCTGCGGACGCTCGGTACAGGAGAGCACGAGGGCGATCGCCACCGTGGCAATGGCGACGGAGGGGACCCGGTTGCGCATCATTTGTCGGGAGGATCGAGAGGAGTGCGGTGCAGCCGCCCGCGTCGGCGCCCGACAACTTGGACCTCCCGGGTGCCACCAGCAAGTGACGCAGCGCCCGCTCGAGCGCCCGCATTCGGCAGCGGACGGCGAGCGCGGCGCTGCACGTCACGCGCCGATCACGGTGCGCGGTCGCCGCGCTCCTGCGCGACTCGCTGCGCGAGCGCGCGCCGCGCCGTGGCCGCGTAGCGTTTGCACCCATCCCGGTCGACGAGCGACTTCGCCGGCGTTTCGCCATTCTGTGCCACACGCTCCCACAACGACGACGCCGTGGGATGCGGCGTGATCAGCACGTCGCACGACAGCCGCTCGAGCGTGGCGTGGCCGCGCTCGAAATCGGCGAGCGCGCCTGGATACGCCGCGCTCTTCGTGTACAGGAAGCCGTCGGACGAGACGGGCGTCTGGCTGTCGGCGTAGACGAAATCGAGGCAGCGCCCCGCCTCGCACGAGCGCCACGACCAGCTCGTACCGCCGGGGGTGTGGCCGGGCGTCGCGCGTGGGACGATCGCGATCGGCCCGACGCGCAGCGTATCTCCGAAGTCGAAGGCCTTCACGCCGCGCACCGCCGGATAGTCGAGCACGGTGCCGTACTGCGGGTCGCCCAGCACACTCTTCCCGCGTGTCATCACCTCCGTGCTCCATGCGCTCGCCAGCACGCGCGCGCCCGACGCGCGCTGCAGCTCGGCGACGCCACCGGCGTGATCGAAGTGCGCGTGCGAGTTGACGATCAGCTTCACGTCGCGCACGCGGAAGCCGAGCGCCTCGATGTTGGCGCGGATGAGCGGCGCGGACTCGGGAAGCGCGGCGTCGATCAGCACGTGGCCCGCGGGCGACGTGATCAGGATCGCACTGAGGCCGTGCGTGCCGACGAAATACGTGTCGCCGTGCAGCCGGAAGGGTCGATGCGGCGCGTTCCACTCGGCGCAGGACGGACACTCGCGGGCGCGCTGCGCGCCGGCGATCGAGAGCGGCAGGAACAGCGCGAGGAGGGCACGTCGCACGAGCATGTCGATTCCGATCCGGAAGAGTCGAGGGAGGATGGCCATGGGACGAATCGTGACCCCAACGAACGCGAAGCGGTAGGCTTTGACGTCGCGTCGGTCACCGTCGATCGTCCTACTACGAAGGGCGCGCCCAGGCAGCTGGAGTTGGCGCTCGCGGCGGACGCCGAGCGACGCTCGCCGAGTAATCAATCCAGGACGCCGACTGTCCCGGCGCGAGGACACCAACGCCCGGCACCGCCACCGGGCGCGATGTGCAAGTGAAGGAACGACAACGACTTGGCGTTGGGGATGTCGGAGTCACGGATTGGTCCCGCCCATGCCTTGAGTAGGTGCAAGACCTTCACGTCCACAGGAGTGCTCCCATGCGCAGTTCCGTTCTGCTTTCGCTCACCACACTCGGCCTCACGCTCGCGACGATCACCGCCACGGGCGCGGAGGCGCAGACGCGTCGCGCGGTCATCGTCTGCCGCGACGGCTCACGCTTCAGCAGCACCGACATCCGCGTGTGCGACCGGCATCGCGGCGTCGACAACCGTGCGACCGACATCGCTCGCGGCGTCGACAACGGCCGAAACGCGAATGGCGGCTGGGACGACCGGCGCGACAACCGCGACGATCGCCGCGACAATCGCGATGACCGCCGGGACAATCGCAACGACCGCGGTTACGGCTACGGTGGCAACGCCCGCCGCGAGGTGTACGAGTGGCAGGGCGTCGTCGACAAGGAGATCCAGATCCAGCTGCGCGGCAACCGGGCCTATGTCCACCCGATCGGCGAGGGCGATGGACGCTCGAGCCGCGGCCGCGTCGTGAGCGGCATGCCGCAGCAGGTCGGCACGCTGGTGGTGCAGCGCCTGGAAGGTCGCGGCGAGGTGGTCGTGACCGAGCAGCCGAGCGCTCGCAACGGCTACTCGGCGACGGTGCGCGTGCGCGACCGGCAGGGCGGCGCGGATCGCTACCGTATCGTGGCGTACTGGGAGCCGGCCTACGGCTCGAATGGCCGGTACGGCGACAACGGCGTCTACGGACGCAACTAGATGTCGGTGGCGTATCGCGAGTGCGTTGGTGAGCTGGATAGCTAGTTAGTTGGTCGGTTGATTGGTGAGTCGAAGTGCGAACAGCCACGAACCAGCCTGGAGGCCCTTCAGTGGAGTCTCCAGGCTGGTTCGTGGCATTTGCGGTTCAATTCACTAGCTCACCGTCCAACCAACCAACTACCCAACTCACCAACTCATCTGCTCCCACAGTACCGCAAAGATCACCTGATTGGCGAGGTGCTCCTTCGGAGCCACCCG
>DATFOL010000318.1:0-21142 GCA_035265545.1 Gemmatimonadaceae bacterium
CGGCGCGATCGCCTCGTCCTGCGCGGCGGCGGACATGGCGCCGAACAGCGGAAGCACGTGAACATCCGGCGGCAGGGAACGCGATGCGAGTGCCGTCTCCGTGCGCCGGATCTCTCCCGCGCCGGGCAGAAAGGCAAGCACGCTTCCACCATCGTCGGCAAGCGCGCGCCGAATGGCGCTGGCCACCGCTGCCTCCAGTGACTGATCGGCCCGGCGGGGCAGGTAGCGTGTCTCCACGGGAAAGAGTCGCCCCTCACTCGAGATCACTGGCGCGCCACCGAGCAGCGTGGCGACCGCAGTGCCGTCGAGCGTCGCGGACATCACCAGGAGTCGGAGCTCGGGGCGCAGCACCGACTGCGTCTCGAGCGCGAGCGCCAACCCCAGGTCGGCGTGCAGGCTGCGCTCGTGAAACTCGTCGAAGATGACGAGGCCCACCCGGTCCAGGGCGGCATCATCGTGCAGCATGCGCGTGAGCACTCCCTCGGTGACGACCTCGATACGCGTATGCGAGCCAACCCGCGTCTCGCCGCGTATCCGAAAGCCCACGGTCTCGCCGAGGGATTCCCCAAGGCTGTCGGCCATGCGACGCGCGGCCGCTCGCGTGGCGAGACGACGCGGCTCGAGCATCACGATGCGTTGCCGGGCCAGCCAGGGCTCGTCGAGCAGTGCCAGCGGTACGCGGGTCGTCTTGCCGGCGCCGGGCGGTGCCTGCAGCACCACGCTCATCCGTTCCGCAAGTGCCGCACGCAGACTGCCCAGCACGTCGTCGATCGGCAGGCGAGGCAGGGGAGGGGGCGTACGCGCCATCGCCGCAATCTAGCGCGGCAGCGGGAACGTCCCTTGAACAGTCGCGCGCGCGCGGCTGGGGTATACTGTGCCGACACGGCCGGCGCGACGGCTGCAGCGCCAGCTCGCGCCGTTCAGCGTACCGACTCCAGACCAGCGATGGCGAAATTCGGGATGTTCCGCGACACAGAGCTCGCGACCGACTGCGATCAGTGTGGAGGTCGCGTCGATCTGCTGAAGGGCGGCGCGTGCGTACGATGCCGGCGCATCCTCTGCTTCACGCACCTGCATGGATCCTTCGTGCGCCGCCTGGCCACCGACCTCGGCGCGCAGACCTTGTGTGTGCGCTGCCGTGCCGGCGGAGAGTCGGCACCATCTCGAGCGAGCTCATGATCGACGCGCCGTGGCGTTACTGCTATCTTGGACGCCAGCCACGCCACGCCTTCCGGCACCCTCCTGCCTCTCGCCGACCACTGACATGATCAGTCGGCAACTCCGCCTCGGCTTTCCGCTGTTCGCCACGTTCTTCGTGGCGGACGTCGCCGCGCAGGAGCCGACGGTGCGCCCGATCGCCGCGGCGCTCGCCGCGGAAGGCACCAACACCCGGGTGACCATCGCGGGGCGCGCAACCGCTGCGGCTGGGCAGCTGCAGAGGGGCGCATTCGAGGTGGCCCTCCAGGATGGCACCGGTGGGATCCGCATCTTCTCGCGCACGCTCAACGTCGCCGTGCGAGAGGGTGACAGCCTCGTCGCGACCGGCACGATCAAGCGATACCGCGGTGACCTGGAGCTCCTTGCCACCCGTGTGGCAGTGGTGCCGAGTGCGCCGCGTGTCATCGTGCCGCGTGAGGTGCCGATCGACGTAAGAGTGATGGAACGCTACCCGGGACAGCTCGTGCGCGTGCGCGGCCGTGTCGCCGCGTTCGGGCCTAGCGAGGGCGGGCAGTGGCTCCGCCTGCGTGACGAAGCGACTGGGAAGGGCACTATCACTGTCTGGGTGCCGGCGAATCACGGGGCCCCGATCGACCTCGCCAAAATCCAACCGGACGACAGTCTCGTCGTTGCCGGCATCGTCACCTCGTATCAGGACAACGAAGGCGACCGGGTCGTATGGCAGCTCGTGCCGCGTACCGAGAACGACGTCATCGTGACAACCACTCGAGCGGTGTGGCCAACATGGCTGCTGTGGTCGGCGCTCGCCGGTGGCGTCGTGGTGCTCGCCGTCGTCTCGCTCACCCGCCTCAATTCGCGCCGGCAGCTTCGCGCGTTGCGAGAGACCGATGCCCGATATCGGCAGCTGCTCGCCATGACGCCCGAGGCAGTCATCGTGCACACTGGCGGCCGGATCGTCTTCACCAATCCAGCCGCGGCCGAACTGCTCGGCGTCGAGAACGAGCACGCGCTCGTGGGGCGATCGATCGGCGACTTCGCGGCTCAAGAGTCGCACGATGCCCTCGAAGGACTGTCGACCGATGACGAGGGCGGCCGAACGCCGCGCGTGCGTGGACGACTGATCAAATCCACCGGGAGCGCCCTCGACGTCGAGATCTCCTCGAGCCCATGCGTCTATCACAACCAGCCGGCGGTGGTGGTGCTGGCCCGGGACATCAGCGCGCAACTCCGCCATGAGCGCGAGTTGCAGGCACTGGCGCTCGTCGATGACCTCACGGGCCTGCACAACCGGCGAGGCTTCACGCTGTTCGCCGACCAGGAGATCGCGCGTGCACGCCGCAGCGGGCGCGTTCCGACCCTGGTGTTCGCCGACCTGGACAATCTCAAGGGAATCAACGACGAGCACGGTCACGCGAGCGGCGACGCGGCGATCCGCCTCGTGGGATCGGCACTCAAGAGCATCCTCCGGGAGTCGGACATCGTCGCACGGTGGAGCGGGGACGAGTTCGTCGCGCTCCTCAGCGACAGCGATCCCGGTGAGGCCGAGCAGATCGTCGAGCGACTCTCGGCGGCCATCGCGAGCCAGGGCGCGGCAAGTCTTCCATACGTCGTGAGCGCGACCGTCGGAACGAGCACGCTCGATCCGATGCTGTCGCTGCGCGACGCGATCGAGCGTGCGGACGCCGAGCTCTACACTCGGAAGAAGCAAGCGCGCCGCAGCCCGCCGCTGGGGATCGCCAACATCGACCTGGCATCCGAACGGGAATAGGTTGGTAGGGTACGATGTGAGCGACGACCGGTCGCGCCATCACTTGGAGTCGAGGAGAGCAGGACGATGAACAACAGTTCGCTGACGCGTCGAGCCTTCGTCGCGCGCATGGCCACCACGGCGCTGGGCGGAGCGACGATGCTCGCCATCGTTCCACGCGACGGCGCGGCCGCGCCGAAGCCGACCGCGATCACGGTGTACAAGGATCCCTCGTGCGGATGCTGCAAGAAGTGGGTGGAGCATCTGCGCGCGAACGGCTTCGCACCAGAAGTTCACGATCGCTCCGACATGGAGGCGCTGAAGGACAGCCTGGGCGTCCCCGCCAGGCTGCGGTCGTGTCACACCGCGGTGGTGGGGACGTACGTGATCGAAGGGCACGTGCCCGCGGCTGACGTGAAACGCCTCGTCGCGACGAAGCCCGCGAAGACCGTCGGCGTCGCCGTCCCGGGAATGCCGGCCGGCTCGCCAGGGATGGAGGTAGGAGGTCGCGTCGATCGCTACGACGTGCTCGCGTTTGCCGCTGGCGGAGCGACGCGCATGTTCGCGCGACACTGAGGATCATCGCATGGAGGGCGTCGATTGGCGAACTGACTCGCCTCGACGCTTGCGACGCGCGATCGTGCGAGAGAGATTCGCGCAGCCGATTTCGAGCATTGCACGTGATCGGCGTTCGACGCACGGTCGGATCCCGGTGCTCGTCCGGGCTCTCCGGCGCGACACGGTCGAGGTGCCGTCCGGGCGGTGCCCGGCCGTGTCGTGCGTTCGCCCCATGCGCGCACGCCGCGTCGCGCGATGACCCGCGGTCCGTTTCTCGCACCGAAAGCGCTCGACGAATCCTCGAGGAGCGACGATGGAGGCGACTGAGCTTCGAGAGCAGCTGTGCGCCGCGATCAGGCGCCGGTCGCTCGTCATGTTCGAGTACGGCGATCTGATCCGAGTCGTCGAGCCACACCGCTTCGGCGTCAACAGCGCGGGTCACGAGATGCTCAGCGGCTGGCTGCGTGCCGGCTACAGCCGGTCCGACCCTGCCGGCGGGTGGCGCAACTATCTTCTGAGCGACATCAGCGCGCTACAGGTGCTCGACGCACCGTTCGCGGACACCCGCCCAGGGTACGCCGCGCACGACCCACGCATGCGCGAGGTGTACTGCGAGCTCACGCCGTCAGAGAGAGACGTCCCCACTGAAGGACCCTTCATCGTTCGCGAGCCCTCGGCCGTCAATGCGACCACGCCCTCGCCCGCGACTGCTCCCGACGCGAGCGACGGGGTGTCACACCGTCCCGCCGAAGCGGCACGCACGCGCGACGGCGAGATCGATCCGCCAGCCGCAGCGCCGTAGCGCGCGGAGCTGCTACGGAACCGCGTTGGTGGAGCGGGGCGTCGGCGGCGGGGCGAGCGCGGCCTGCGCGGCTTCGATCTGTGCCCGCACCGCGGCGGGGCCGGTGCCGCCTTCCACCTCGCGGTGCAGCACCGACCGTTCGGCGCTCAACGCCTCGAACACGTCGTCCGTGAAGCGTGGATGCGCCGCCGTGAACGAGGCGAACGGGAGCTGCTGCATCTCGCGCCCCGTCGTCTCGCTCTCGCGCACGAGACGACCGACCGCGCCGTGGGCCTCGCGAAACGTCGCGCCCTTCCGCACGAGGTAGTCTGCGAGATCGGTGGCCATCATGCTGCTCGAGAGCGCGGCACGCATCCGCTCGGGACGGAAGGTGCATTCGGCGAGCGCGCCGGAGACGGCAGGCAGGACGAGCAGCAGCGTGTCGGTCGCGTCGAACAACACGCGCTTGTCGTCCTGCAAGTCCTTGTTGTAGCTCGACGGAAGCCCCTTGAGCGTCGCGAGCAGCGTCGTGAGGTTGCCGAGCATGCGGGCCGCCGAGCCGCGTGCGAGCTCGAGCGCGTCGGGGTTCCGCTTCTGCGGCATCATGCTCGACCCGGACGTATAGCCCTCACCGAACTGCACGAAGCCGAACTCGCTCGACCCGTAGATGATCAGGTCCTCGGCGAGCCGCGAGAGATGCGTGCCGATCATCGTCGCGGCGAAGAGCACCTCGGCGATGAAATCGCGATCGCTCACGGCGTCGATCGAGTTGGGCGACAAGGCGTCGAAGCCGAGCGTCCCCTGGATGAGGATGCGTGAGATCGGATAGGCGCATCCGGCCACGGCGCCCGAGCCGAGTGGGAGGACAGCCGCCGAATGATGCGCCGCGCGAAGCCGGCCCCGATCGCGCTCGAGTGGCCAGAAGTGCGAGAGCAACCAGTGCGCGGCCGAGACGGGAATGGCGCGCTGCAGGTGCGTGTACGACGGCATCAGCACCGTCTCCAGCGTCCGCGCCTGTGCGAGCATCGTTCCCTGGAGGCCGCGCAGCGCACTGTCGAGCTGCTGGCAGACGTCGATCGTCCAGAGGCGCGCCGCGGTGGAGACCTGATCATTGCGGCTTCGACCCGTGTGCAGCTTCGACGCCACGTCGCCGACCTCGTCGTGAAGCAGCCGGTCGATGAGCGTGTGCACATCTTCGTCGGACGGCTGCGGCCGTTCACCCGCGTCGAGCCGCGCCGCCACCGCATCGAGCCCATGCTCGATCGCCCTGCTCTCGTCGAGCGTGAGCACGCCGGCGCCCCAGAGCGCCACGGCCCACGCCTTGGAGAGACGCACGTCGTATGGCCAGAGCCGGAAATCGACGCCGATCGAGTTGTTGAGCGCATCGAACTCCGGCGTGGGCCCGGCGCCGAACCGTCCGCCCCAGAGTTTGTGCGTGCGCTTCTCGCCCTGGGGGGCAGCCGGTGCTCCCACGTCGATGTCCGTCATCGAGACGCCTTGGCGCGATGACTAGACGCCGGCGAGCTCGCCCACCGCGACGGGCTCCGCATCGGGCAACGGCGCCGATCCGTTGCCCGACGTGTGCTCGGCGGACAGCTCCCGATCCTTGATCGCACGGACGCGCGCCGGGAGGGCGAAGAGGCGGATGAAGCCCGCCGCGTCGCTCTGCTCGTACACGTCGTCCTCCCCGAAGGTGACGAAGCGCTCGTCGTACAGCGCGTGCACGCTCTGTCGGCCGACCACGGCCACCGAGCCCTTGTACAGGCGCAGGGTGACGGTGCCGGTCAGACGCCGCTGCGTGATGCCGACGAACGCATCGTACGCCTCGCGCTCGGTCGTCCACCACCGACCCTCGTAGACGAGATCCGCGTAGCGGGGCGCGATGAGATCCTTGGCCGAGAGCGTGCGGCGGTCGAGCACGAGCTGCTCGAGCTCCGAGTGCGCGGCGTAGAGCAGGGTCCCGCCCGGCGTCTCATACACGCCGCGCGACTTCATCCCCACCATGCGATCCTCGACGAGGTCGATGCGACCGACGCCGTGACGTCCGCCGATCGCGTTGAGCGTGGCGACGAGCTCGACGGGGCCGAACGTCTCACCATTCACCGATACCGGAGTGCCCTGCTCGAAACCGATCACGACGTCCTCGGCTTCGTCCGGCGCCTGCGCGGGCTCCGTGGTGAGCATGAACATGTCGGGCTTCGGCGCCGAGTTCGGATCCTCGAGGTTGCCCCCCTCGTGGCTGAGATGCCAAAGGTTCGCATCTCTCGAATAGATCTTCTCCTTGGTCGCGGCGATCGGGATGCCACGCGACGCGGCGTAGTCGATCGCGTCCTCGCGGCTGCGGATGTTCCACTCACGCCACGGCGCGATGACTGGCAGGTCGGGTGCGAGCGTCGCGAAGGTCATCTCGAACCGGACTTGGTCGTTCCCCTTGCCGGTGCAGCCGTGGGCGAGTGCATCGGCGCCGACGCGGCGCGCGATCTCGACCTGCCGCTTGGCGATGAGCGGTCGCGCCATCGCGGTGCCGAGCAGGTACTTCCGGTTGTAGACGGCGCCCGCACGCAGCGTCGGGAAGATGAAGTCGCGGACGAACTCCTCGCGGAGATCCTCGATGTAGCACTCCTCCGCGCCGGAGGCGATCGCCTTGTCGCGCACCCCGCGCAACTCTTCACGATCCTGGCCGATGTCGGCGGCGACGCAGATCACCCGCGCGTCGTAGTTCTCGCGAAGCCAGGGAACGATGATCGACGTGTCGAGACCACCGGAGTACGCGAGAACGATGGTGCGCGGCATGGGCTGCTCCTCGGTAAGAATTTATGCAGTCTGAATGCATATTTACTCAGGAGCAGAACACCCGTCAAGTCTGGAAGTTCCCGGGTACTCCGACGATTGAAACCAGTCGTCAGCCCTCGCCGGCCAGTTGGCGCAAGTGCTCGGTCAGAGCCATCCGGGCGTCCAGCGAACGGGTGACGATCAGAATCGTGTCGTCGCCGGCGATGGTACCGAGCACTTCTGGAAACTCCTCCTGATCGATCGCCTCCGCGATGGGCTGGGCCCCGCTGGCAACAGTATGGAGCACGACGAGCTCGCCGACGCCGTCCACCCGTTCGAAGAGCTGTGGTAACAGCGTAGCCAGCAACGGTTTGTCGTCGTCGGGCGCGAACGCTTCCGGAAGAACGTAGCGTGCTCCAGCAGCCTCCGATACCCGTGCCAGATGGAGGTCGCGTAAGTCACGCGACAGTGTCGCTTGAGTGACGTCGACGCCCCTACTGAGCAGGAGCTGACGCAACTCCTCTTGGCTACCGACGACGTGCTCGGCGACCAGATCGAGGATCGCGGCTTGGCGTACCTGTTTCTTCGTCATCGCTTTCCTCTCGGATCGGCCCATTCTATCATGCAGGTGCGCGCTCGGAAAGACCATTGACCCATCTTTGTTGCATGATTATGCATTATGATGTGAATAAGATCCCTGTGGGCGTCCTCGGCGCCAGCGGATATGCGGGTCGCGAGCTCTGCGGGTTGGTGGTCAACCACCCCGGGCTCGAGCTCGCCTTCGCCACGGCGAACGAGCAGCGCGGCCAGACGGTCCGCGTGGGTGGCCGGTCGCTCACATTCCAGGGCCCGGACGACGTCGCCCTCGATCGCGCAGCCATCGTCTTCTGCGCGCTGCCGCACGGCGCCTCGCTGCCATGGGTGACTCGGGCTCGCGAGGCCGGCGCGCGAGTGGTCGACCTCTCGAGCGATCTGCGCCCTGGTCATGCGACCGGCAGCGCCGTGTATGGAATGCCCGAGCTGCGCGCGGGGTCGTCGGACACGCTGCTGCGTGAGGCCATTCGGACGGCGGATGTCGTCGCGAATCCCGGCTGCTACCCCACGTCGATCCTGCTCGCCCTCGCGCCGCTGGTGCGGGCCGGCGTGGTTGCGCCCGGTGCGACCGTGATCGCCAACTCGGCGAGCGGCGTGAGCGGCGCCGGCAACACGCCCAAGCGCGAGTACCTCTTCGCCGAAGTGTCGAACGACTACCGCGCGTACGGCGTCGGAAACACGCATCGGCACCTCAAGGAGATGACGGCGACCCTCGGTGCGCTGGGCGCCGACGCGGACCTCGTGTTCACGCCGCATCTCCTCCCGGTGGCGCGTGGGATCCTGTCCACGATCACGATTCCGCTCACGGCATCGCTGGATGATCCGCTCGCGATCTACCGCGATGCCTACGCCGGCGAGCCGTTCATCGAAGTCACGGAGCAGCAGCCGACGCTGCATGACGTGGTGCAGCGCAACGTCGTCCGGATGGCGGCGATGATGATCCAGGGTACCCGTACCCCGACGCTCATCGTTACCTCGGCGATCGACAACCTCGTGAAGGGCGCCGCGGGGCAGGCGGTGCAGAACGCCAACCTGATGCTCGGGCTCGAGGAGACACTCGGGCTGCCGGCATGACGCGGGTCATCAAGATCGGCGGCCGTCCGCAGCTCGACCCCGCGTTGCCCACCGCGCTGGCTGCGGCGCAGCGCGCGGCGCCCGGCTCGTTGCTCGTCGTGCACGGCGGCGGCGACGAAGTCAGCACGCTGCAGCGGCTCTACGGTGTGGAGGCGCGCTTCAACGGCGGCCGACGGGTGACCGGCGCGCTCGACCTCGAGATCATTCGAATGGCGCTCTCCGGCTCGGCCAACAAGCGGCTGGTGTCCGCGCTCATCGACGCGGGTGTTGCGGCCATCGGACTCTCAGGTGAGGACGGGGGGCTCCTCACCGCGGACCCACTCGATCCGGCGCAGTACGGCCACGTCGGTACGCCGTCCGCGGTCAACACGGAGCTGCTTCGCCAGCTGCTGGGCTCCGGTTACCTCCCAGTGCTGTCCCCGGTGAGCCGGTCGACGGATCCCACGATGGGCGCCACGCTCAACGTGAACGGCGACGACGCGGCGGCGGCGATCGCGGCGGCGCTCGGTGCCGACGAGCTGCTCCTCGTGTCCGACGTGGCGGGAGTGCTGCTCGGCGATCAGCCCGTATCCGCGCTGGGGCCTGACGATGTGCAGCGTCTCATCGACGATGGCACCGCACGCGGTGGCATGGCAGCCAAGCTGCAAGCCGCGCTGTCAGCGCTCGAAGGCGGGGTGCAGCGCGTTCGAATATCTGACATCGCCGCGATCGCGAATACGGATCGCGGCACGGTACTCACTCGAGTGGGGAGCCTGGCCGTATGACCGCACCGACCATGAAGGCGACGCCCGATACCTCCGCCGACGGCAGCGCATCCAACGTCCCTCCGAGCCCGGCCTCACTCGAGAGCGCGATTCTCGGCACCTACAAGCGTGCGCCGATCGAGCTGGTGCGCGGGAGCGGCGTGTACCTGTACGACGCCGAGGGGAAGTCGTACCTCGACTTCGGCAGCGGCATCGCCGTCAACTCGCTCGGCTACGACGATGCAGGGCTCAAGGCCGCGCTGCACGCCGCCGCCGAGGGACTGATCCATACTTCGAACCTGTACCATACGGCGGCGGGCGAGCGACTGGCGGCAGCGCTCGTCGCGCGCTCCTTCGCGTCGAGGGTGTTCTTCTGCAACTCCGGCGCGGAGGCCAACGAAGGCGCGTTCAAGTTCGCACGGCGCTGGGCACGTACGCAGGGAGACGCGAAGCACGAGATCCTCGCGCTGCGCGGCGCCTTTCACGGCCGACTCTTCGGCACACTGGCCGCTACCGATCGCCCCGGCTATCGGCTCCCCTTCCGGCCACTCGCTCCCGGGATCTCGATCTTCGAGCGCGACCTCAAGGAACTGGACGCGGCGCTCGACGCGGACACCGTAGCGGCGCTGATCGTCGAGCCGATCCAGGGCGAGGGAGGCGTACGCGTCCTCGATCACGGATTCCTGCGCGAATTGCGCGCGCTCACCAAGGCGCGGAACGTCGCCCTCATCTTCGACGAGATTCAGTGCGGTCTGGGCCGCACCGGATCACTGTTCGCCTACGAGCAAGCGGGCGTCGAGCCCGACATGGTCACGCTGGCCAAGCCGCTCGCGGGTGGCCTGCCGATGGGCGCGGTGCTGATGACCGAGCCGATCGCCGCGGCGATGCAGTACGGCGACCATGGCACGACGTTCGGCGGTGGACCGTTCGTGGCCTCGGTCGCGCTCCACGTGCTCGATCGCCTCTCCGACCCCGCGCTGCTCGAGCACGTGCGCGAGACCGGCGCGTGGTTCGGCCACGAGCTCGGCGAGATCGCTCACCGCACGAGCCGCATCCGGCAGGTGCGCGGGGCGGGATTCATCTGGGGCATCGACGTGATGGGCACGGCGGCACACGTCGTGAGCGAGGCGATGGCGCACGGACTCCTCGTGCTCACCGCCGGGGAGTACACGGTGCGCATCCTGCCTCCGCTCGTCGCGACCAAGGAGGAGCTCGCGCGCGGACTGCAGATCCTCGAAGAGGTGCTTTGATGGCCCCTGACGTGTTCGTGCGTCGAGCACGTCCGCAGGACGCGGTGGCGATCTCGAGGTTGAACAACACCTTCGCCAACGAAGGGCAGATGCTGCTCCGTACACCGGAGATGATCTCGCTCGCCATCGACGACTACATCGTCGTGCAGGGGCCGAGCGGAGAGATTCTGGCGTGCGGCGCGCTCAAGGAATACTCGCCGAGCGTGGCCGAGATCGCGGCGATCGCCGTCTCGCGCGACGCACGAGGTCAGGGGCTGGGTCGCGCGATCGTTCACGCGGTCGAGGCCCTCGCTCGCATGCGGGGGATCTACGACGTCTTTGCGCTCACCCTGCAACCGGAGTTCTTCGCCGCCATCGGCTACCAGCGCGTCGACCGGGCGCGTTATCCCGAGAAGATCCGGCGCGATTGCCTCTCGTGCGCGCGACGCTTCGCCTGCAACGAGATCTGCTTCGCGAAGAACCTGCTGATCGACGAGTTGTCGCGCGCCGCGTGAGGCGTCGCGAGTGCGCGAGGCAACGGTTCCGCCGCATCGAACGTAGCGAGCGTAACCGATAACCTGTTCCGCGCCGCGCTCCGCGCCCTCGTCCCTGCATGCGTCGCATTCTCCTCCGCCTGACGTTTCTTCTCGCGCTGGGACTCGCCGCCACGCCGGCGCGGTCGCAGAGCATCGGCCGCGCCTTCAGCCTGTTCCTCGATTGCCGGGACCTGGACCGCGAGTCCGACTTCTACCGGCAGGAGATCGCGTTCGTCGACCATGTGCGGGAGCGCACGGAGGCCGACGTCCACCTGCTGGTCACCCAGCAGCAGACGGGTAGTGGGGGGAGCGTGCGCCTGGGGCTGGCGCGCTACCTCGCCAGGACGCCGGAGGGGGAGCAGGCGGCGCTGACGCTGACGTCATCCGAACTCGCTATCCCGCCTCGCGCGACCCGCGATCCCTGGAACGCCTGGGTCCTGCAGCTGGAGGCGCAGGTGGAGCTCGAGCGCGAGCGCAGTTCGTCGGCGACGGAATTCGATCTCGACTTCCGCGCCGACCGGATCACCGAACACTGGAAAACGCGGATGCGCGTCGGTGAGGACTACAACGACGAGTCCTTCGACATCGACGGGGAGCGCGTCACGAGCGTCCTTCGCGATTTCGGTGGCAGCATCCTGCAGGTACGCAGCCTCGGGCGTCATTGGTCGGCCGGCGTCCGACTGGGTGCGGGATCATCCACCTTCCGGAACCAGAGGCTCGGCGCCGTGATCGCACCGGCCGTCGAGTACGATCTGTATCCGTACGAGGAGGCGACGAGACGACAGCTGTACATCCAGTACGCGGTGGGAGGACGCCTCTTCCGATACGACGATACCACCGTGTACTTCAAGACACGCGAGACACTTTCCCTTCGAGTCGCTGCATGTCTCGTACATGCAGAAGCAGCCGTGGGGTTCGCTCCAGATGCAGGTAGCCGGCTACCACTTCCTGCACGACCTGGGGAAGAGCCGCCTCAACTTCGATGCGGGCGAGTCTCCGGATCATCAAGGGCCTCGCGATCGAGTTCTCGGGCGAGTACGCCGTGATCCACGATCAGCTGTATCTCCCCAAAGGCGATCTCACGCGCGAGGAGGTCCTCCTGCGCCAAACCCAACTCGCGACCGGCTATCAGGCACGCATCAACGCCGGCCTGAGCTACACCTTCGGCTCCGTCTTCAACAACGTGGTGAATCCTCGCTTCAGCATCGGGGACGATTTCTAGACGCCAACCGACTCCTGGAATGCGACGTGTGTACATTCCGGACGTCGCATCGCCCTCGCCGCGGGATGAGCCCGTCGGTGTTCGCGTTGCCCACCTGTGCGGCCTGCACACGAACCCGGCCACATCGATGGAGTATGTCGTGACGCCGGCGCGGGAGGCACGCTCGGTCTCAAGGGGAGAGTGTTGAGCGATGGCCGAGTCGCGGAAGGTTCGTGGGCTTCAGGGGCTCCAGCAGGCATTCGACGAGGTGCGATTCGGCACGAGCCGCACGCTCAATCTGCGGGACTCACTGCCGACCGGCGCGGAAGCAACGCGACGCGTCGAAGCCTGGCTCCGCCAACACCAGGTCCAGCAGTCCGGCGAGCTGCTCGTGATCACCGGTCGCGGGAACAACAGCGAATCCGGCATCGCGGTTGTCCGTGAAGCGACGCTACGTGCGTTCCACGAGCTTCGGCGCAAGGGCGTGGTGCAGGAGTTCACCGAGCACACGCCGGGATCGTTCGTCGTGACGCTCGCGCCTGTGAAGGCAATGTATGACGCAGCCAACCGAAAGCGCGAAGCCGAAGCGCTCCCACCGCCCGCCACACCCCCGACGTTGACCGCGCTCGACGAGGCCACACGTCACCAGCTTCGCGTGCTGGCGGAACGTTCACTCGACGCCCTGGGCGTTCGGGAGCGAGGGCCCTTCGTGGAGGACGAGATGCTGCGTCTCTTCGGCATGCTCGCGGCGACCGCGGGCGACGGTCCGGATCGTGAGACCGGGTTGCGCGCGGCAATCGCCCGTGCCATGTCCGACTTCGACTAGCACGCGCTCCGAGCTCGATGACTTCACGCCCACCCAGATCCTTCCACGTCCTCGCTGCGTCGCTCGCGCTCGCGCTGCCGATCGGACGAGTTGCCGCCCAGGGTGCGACAAGCGCGGCGGACGCGCCGAGCGCGATGCCGGGATTCACCGCCGCCGCCGCCGCGGAACAGCGTGCGCTCGAGGACAGGGCCGTCCGGCGTCCAAGCGCGAGCCTAGCGCGCGCGCACTCCAGCGCGCTGTCGGCGGAGACGCATGTGGCCGGGACACCGGCGCAGGCGCGTACACGCGACTACGTGCTGGCGCAGATGCGCGCGATGGGCCTGGAGACGGAGGTGCGGAGCTACTCCGTTTTCCTGCCGCACGCCACGTCGGTGCGGCTGTGGCGCACCGCGCCGACGGAGAAGGAGCTCACGCTCATCGAGCCTCCGGTCGCGGGCGACTCGAGCACTTCCATCGCCCAGTACCCGACCGTGAACGGCTACAGCGGGGTCGGTGAGGCGACGGGAGAGGTGGTCTACGTCAACTACGGACTGATCGAGGATTATGCGCGACTCGACTCGATGGGGATCTCCGTGCGCGGACGTATCGCGGTCGCGCGCTACGGGCGGTCATTCCGTGGCATCAAGGCGCGTGAGGCCGAACGACACGGTGCCGTCGCGCTCCTGATCTACAGCGATCCGCAAAGCGATGGCTACGTGCGCGGCGACGTCTACCCCGAGGGGCCAATGCGCAACGGGGACGGCGTGCAGCGTGGCAGCATCTTCAATGGGGCAGGGGACCCGGCGACACCCGGCTACCCGAGTACCGCGAGTGCGCCACGCCTCCTACCAGAGCGGATGGAGCTGCCGCGCATCCCCACGGTGCCGATCTCGTATTCCAGCGCGAGCGAGCTGCTCGCCGGCCTTCGCGGCGGTAACATTCCCCTCGGCTGGCAGGGTGGGCTCCCCTTCCGCTATCACGTGGGGCCGGGACCGGTACAGGCGCGCGTCCATGTCACCGACGATCGTGACACCCAGGGCACGAAGCAGATCCACGACACCTTCGGCATCATCCGCGGCAGCGAGCTGCCCGACGAGCTGGTGATCCTTGGCGCGCACCGGGATGCGTGGGGGCCTGGCGCCGCCGACAACGTGAGCGGCACGGTGAGCGTGCTCGAAGCCGCGCGCGCTGTCGCCGACGCCGTGCGAGCAGGATATCGGCCGAAGCGCACCATCGTGTTCGCCACGTGGGACGCCGAAGAGTGGGGGCTGATCGGCTCGACCGAATACGTCGAGGAGGATTCGCTCCGGCTTCAACGGGGCGCTGTGGCGTATCTCAATCAGGACAATGCCGCGGAAGGTACGCGATTCGGAGCGGGCGGATCGCCGTCGCTGCGCGCGCTGCTGCGCGATGTTGCGCGAGGTGTGCCGGATCCGAGCGGGAATGGTAGCGTCTTCGCCGAATGGCAGCGCGCGTCGGCGCTCGTGGACACCGCCTCGCCGCCGATGTCCGATCCGGGTGGCGGCTCGGATTTCGCCGGCTTCTACAATCACCTGGGCATCCCGATCGCCGACTGGGGCTTCGGCGGCGAGTCGGGCGTGTACCACTCGCAGTACGACGACTTCGCGTGGATGTCCCGCTTCGGCGATCCCACGTTCGCCTATCACGCGACCGCGGCTGGCATCGGCGCGGCAATGGTACTCCGTCTGGCCAACGCCGACGTTGTCCCGTACGACTACGTGGAGTTCGCGCGCACGATGCAGCGCTACACAGCGCCGATCGAGCGGCTGATGGCCATCCGCGGCCTGAGCGGCTCCACGCTCGCGCTGCGCGAGGCGATCGGCCGCATGGAGCGCGAGGCCGCGAGCTTCGCCCTCGCACGCGATGCGGCGCTCGCGCGGAGCCTCACGGCCGCCCAGCGGCGCGCGGCGAACGCCGCACTGCGCGACGTCGAACGTGCGCTCACACGGCCCTCGGGGTTGCGCACACGGCCATGGTATCGCAACCTCATCTACGTCGCAGACGAGAACAACGGGTATGCGAACATGCCGTTCCCGTCGGTGAACGAAGCGATCCGCGACGACGACGACGAACTCGCGGTGCAGGAGCTGGCGGACCTCGTCCAACGATTCGACACCGCGACGCGTGCGCTCATCCAGGCGCGCACGTCGCTCACCACTCGATGATCGCGTGTTTATCGCACACTTTGACTTCGCCCACGCAATGCGACGATGGAGCCAGCGGTTGAGCTCGCGCCAATTCTCCGGCCTGCCAATTGCGTCGCCGCGCATGCCTGAACGGAAGGGGAGGCTACGATGGTGACCCGAGACGAAGGCACAGGTATGGCCATCGCGCGCCTGTCCGAAACAGAGCGCATCGCATTGCAGGGCTACGTCGCACGTGCGGCGTGGCCCGCAGGCTTTCAGATCTACGAGCGCGGCGCGAACGCGGACGGGGTGTTCATCGTCGTCCGGGGCCGAGTCGTGCTCCGCAGCCGGGTGCGCGCGGGGCGGGGATTCGTTCCGTGGGTCGCCACCCCCGGAGAAACATTTGGCTCCGAAGGTCTCTCGCCGAACGGTCAGTATGCCACCGATGCGCGAGCCGACGAGGAGACCGAGACGCTGTTCCTCAGCTCCGGCAACTTGCGCGCGTTCGTGCGCGAACAGCCGAATCGCGCCCTCGCACTGATCGGCCAGATCATGGCAGAGCGAACCGCGCTCCTCGAGAAGTTGCGCGAACTCACCACGCTGTCGGTCGAACAGCGACTCGTCGCGGCGCTGCGCCGGCTCGCGTCCCACGAGAGCTTCCTCACCGAGGATGGGCGCATCGAGCTATGCAGCTCGCGCTACCGTCTGCTCTGCGAGTTGGTGGGAGCTACACGCGAATCGGTCTCGCTCGTGCTCGGCCGGCTCACCGGTGAAGGGCTCGTCGAGCGGTCGGGCAGTACGCTGTACGTCACGCCATCGCAGCGCCTGTTCGAGCGGCTCGACCGGACGGGTGACGACCTGCTCCTGGTGCCGGCACTCAGCGAAGTCACCCAGGCCACGCCCCTGCAGTAGCGCCGCTTCGCCGCGACGCTGCGGCGAACCCGGCACCGTCCCACGGGCTATATTCTCGTCACGCCCGCGAGACCGCATGTCGCCTTCCCCGCCTCCGCACGTCCCGCTCGCGCCCGACGAGCAGCAGCGCTATCACCGCCATCTGATCCTTCCCGAGCTCGGTGAGGCAGGGCAGCGACGCCTCGAGTCGGCGCGCGTCTCGTTGATCGGGCGCCGGCGGGCTCGGATCGCCTCCGCGCTGTGTACCTTGCCGCGGTGGGCCTGGGGCCCCTCGGCGTCGTCGACGCCGACGCGGTGGAGTTGAACAACCTGCAGCGGCAGGTGCTGCACGACATGGACTCGGTGGGGCTCAAGGTCGCATTGGCCGAGGCGCGACTGCGTGCGATCAACCCGCACGTCCATGTCGCTTTGCATGAGGCACGGCTCACGAGCGCAAATGCGCGGAACAGTGAACCGGACGAGATTACGCCGTGGGCGCTCGCTGCACGTGTGGCGAGCGGCGCAACGCTGTCGCTGCTCGACGTGCGCGAGCCGTACGAGTGGAGCATCGCGCGCCTTCCGGAGGCGCGGCTCGTGCCTCTCGACACACTGCCCGACGTCGTCGCCACCTCGGATCCTTCGGCAGAGCTGATCGTCTACTGTCATCATGGGGTGCGGAGCGCCGCAGCGGTCGCATGGCTGCGCGAGCGGGGCTTCGCGTGCGCGCGGAACCTCACTGGGGGGATCGACCGATGGAGCCGGGAGGTAGACCCGTCGACGCGCCGGTATTGATCACCCGGTCCAGCGCGCGCGTCTGATGCTCGTGCCCGTGCTGCTGGCCGCGGCGGTTGCCGTCGGCGTACTGCGCGTGCGCGCCGGGCGTCGTGCCGAGCGCGCGTACGTGACGCGGCGTCCGCCGGCGGCCGACGGTGTGGTGCCGGGCGCCGAAGGTTTCACGCTCGAGGGCACCAACGGTCGTGCGCTGCTGCTGCTGCACGGCTTCGGCGACACACCGCAGACGCTACGCTATCTCGGTGAGCGGCTCCACGGCGAAGGCTTCACCATCCGCGCCCCACTGTTGCCGGGCCACGGTCGAGGATTGCGCGACTTCGCGGCCACGAGCGCCGAGGATTACGCACGCGCGGCGAGTGCGGAGCTCGACCGACTGCGAGCGTCGTCGTCCTGGGTCGGGCTGATCGGGCTGTCGATGGGCGGCGCACTCGCGGCGCGGCTCGCCGGCGAATCGCGGGACGTCCGCGTGCTCGCGCTGCTCGCCCCGTATCTGACGCCGCCGCCACCGGTGACGCTGGTGGCCCGTATGGCGCCCCTGTGGTCGATGGCCGTGCCCTATCTGGCGGGACGCGGAGGGGATGCCTCGGTGCACGACCCCGTCGCGCGTGAGGCCAGCTTCGCCTACGGAGTGTTCCCTCCGAGGGCGCTCCGCGCACTGTGTGCGACGGCTGCCGCGGGCCGACGCGCGCTGCCGACGATCTCGGTGCCGACGCTCGTCGTGAACTCACGCGAAGACAACCGGATCCCCTTCGCGCTGGCGGAAGCGGCGACGGCAAGTCTCGCTGGCCCGACCGAGCGCCACTGGGTGGCCGGTTGCGGGCACGTGATCACGGTGGACTACTGCCGCGACGTGGTGGCTGGTCTGGTGCTGGACTTCCTCGCGCGCCACGCCGACTGAAGGTCGACGGCGTGGCGCGCGTGGTTCGGTCAGCCCGTGACGCGCTCCGCGATGTTCTCGCCCAGCTCCTTCACCGCGTCGACGCCGTGCGACACCGCCGACTGGGCCTGCTCGACGACGCCCGTCGCGACGCGCTTCACCCGAGCGAGTGGCGACGTCTTGCGGCCACCGGAGCGCTTCGTCGACGAGCGCTTTGTGGACGAGCGCTTCGCCGTCGACTTCTTCGCCCCACGCTTCGTGGCGGCGCCGCGCGACGCACCGCGCGCCGATGACTTCTTTGCGGCACCACGTCGAGCGGCACCCTTCTTCGCGCCGCCCTTCTTTGCGCCCTTCCGAGCGCCGCCCTTCTTCGCCGACGAGCGCTTGGCGCCACGCTTGGCGCCACCGCGGCGCGCCGAGCCCTTGCCAGCGCTTCGCTTGCTGCCGCCCTTCTTCTTCGTTGCCATCGCTGCGTCTCCTCTGCCGGTTGGTGGCTCTCGGGTGCTGCGCGAGATCGTGGCCGTGTGCGCAAGATTCGGGCGCATGGTCGCGTCCGGCGCTCTTGCCGCCACGAGTGAAGCAACTGCGTTCGTCGTGCAACCGCGTGACAACTGCATGCGCGAGCGTGCGCATCCTGCCCCGCACGCGTGTCGTACGCGTCGCCGTCGATTCAGGAAATATGCGACGACAAGAACATGGAGTCCGGCGTCGCGGCCGGCCAGCGGTACGACGATGCTGGTCGCGTCGTCGACGCTTGCCGGCCGTCGCGTCCCAGCGCACCATTGAGGCATGCCGCCGCTGAACCTCTCCCAGCTCTCCATCGGAGAGCGTGTCCAGCATGAGCTGCTCGTCGTCGAGCGGGTGGAGAAGACCCAGGGTAACGGTGACCCATTCGTGCTCCTGACGCTCGGCAACGCGTCCGGATCGATTGGCGTCGCGCCCATCTGGTCCAACCAACGGGAGTGGGCAAATGGCGCGGACCGCGGGCGGGTCGTGCAGGCGATCGGGCAGGTAGGCCTCTACCAGAAGACTGGCCGCCGGCAGATCCACCTCACCGGGCCACTGCGCGTGTTGCCCACCGAGCAGGTCGACCTGCACGCTTTCCTGCCACGGATCGCCGGCGACACGACGAGACTCTGGGACTGGATCGACAAGCGACGGTCCGAGATATCGACACCGACCCTCCGCCGAGTAGTCGATCTGTTCTACGCGGACGACAGCTTCCGCCTTCAGCTCGAGCAGACGCCAGGCTCGGTGAACGGTCATCACGCGAAGCTCGGCGGCCTCCTGCTCCACGTCTTCGAGGTGACGTCGATCGCCAAGGCCACGGCGAAGACGATGAACGCGAACGTGGACCTCGTCGTGGCCGGAGCCCTCCTGCACGACATCGGGAAGGTGGAGGCCTACGAGATCGACGGAGGCGGATTCGCCAACACCCCCTGCGGCCTCTTGCTCGGCCATGTCGTGCTGGGTTGTCTGATGCTCGAGCGCCGGCTCGCGGCGGTCGGTCGCTCGGCGTGCAGTGAGGGACAACTGCTCGACCTCCAGCACATGATCCTCTCGCACCACGGTTCCCTGGAGTTCGGAAGTCCCGTGCAGCCGATGACGACCGAGGCGGAGATCGTCCATTGGGCCGATGAAGCGAGCGCCAAGGCGAACGACATGATCGAGTCCCTCGAGGACTCGGAGGCGTTCGCATCGGGGGGTGAGTTCTCGGACAAGCGGCCGTGGCGGGTGGGACGAAGGATCTGGCGACGTCCCGAGGGGATCTGGGAGGGGTAGCGTTCGGCGCACGCGCGGCGCGCCGAGCGCTGCTCAGGGCCAAGGAGTCTTCTCGGAGTACGGCGTGCCGAACACCGCCGCCAGCGCAGCCGACGGCTCCTCGCTCCGCACCACGACGTCGAGTACGTCCCCCAACCGGATCACGTGGGTGAAGTCGCGATACCGTCGGTAGGAATGAAAGAAGCCCGATGGTCCCGGACGGGTGATGCGTCCGAGCAGAATGTCGATCATCCCCAGTTGGTGAAAGGCGTAGAACGAGTTCAGCGTGCGGAAGCGCGGCAGGTCGCTCTCGATCGTCCCGCGCGGCAGGAGTCCGTGCTTCCCCCACTGCACGTCGACGGCCGGGGTCCCGCGCCCGCGCCAGTCGGCGTGAAGCACCTTTCCATGCCAATAAGTCCAGAGATCGGTCGGCGCGCCGCTGACGTCATAGCCGATCCAGACGATCTCTTCATCAGTCGGAACGGTGAACGGGATCCACGCCCCGTGCGCGTCATCGCGCCAGAGTAGGTGATACCCGATGATCGGCCGCGAGGGATGGACGACGGCGACGGCGCGCTCAAGCTGGAACCATTCGTCGCGTTGCTGGTATAGAAGAGGCGCGAGTCTATGCGCGAGCCTGGTGAGGCTGTCCGATTCGGAGAGCGCGCCAGCCACGATCAATGGTCGTGGCGGAAGATGCGCCCGTGGCCCGCAGGCGCACAGGATTCCGAGGCCGGCAGAGAGGGCCACGCGCAAATCATATCGCAAGACGATGCCCCACTGTGCTTTAGGCGCTTTGAGGGTTACTATTCGTCAGGGCGGCCCGGCGCCTGGATCTCCGGGTGGGTTCGAAAACTTTCTGGAGGGCCAATGCGCAAGCCGCGCCCGGCTACGTATAACCCAGTGCAAGCGCTTCACCTGATCGCCAACGATCGGAACGGCTCGCCGCTGAGCTGCCCATCGTGCTCTGGGCAAATTGCACGAACTCCTGACGATTTCCCGCCACCTCCGCGCTCGCAGGTCACCCTGCAGTGTCGGGAGTGCGGCCGAGTTGCACGGTACATCGCTGGTGCCGCGTAGCAGACTCGACCGTCAGGGCCGCCCAATTGAACGCACCACACTCACCGCGAGACGGGGCCGATGTCGGCCCCGTTTTCGCGTTTTGGACATGGCGTGCGCGACCGCAACCCTACATGTGCACAAAACTTGCCCGCTTATGGGGTACGTCCCGCCCCGAGAGCCGAAGCATGGCGCGACGGGGCATCACAGGGATCACGTGGGACGAGCGGCGGCCGAATCGGCCAATCCCCTCGCACGCGCGATCAGGCTCCATAGCTCGGTACGAGGTACGGTTCATGGCTCGCATCAATGGAACGGTGAAGTGGTTCAACGACGCGAAGGGTTTCGGTTTCATCTCGCGTGAGGGAGGTCCTGACGTCTTCGTGCACTTCAGCG
>DATFOL010000319.1:0-5193 GCA_035265545.1 Gemmatimonadaceae bacterium
CGTCGTGACCTTCCCGACGCCGGGCACGTACCAGTACGAGTGCGCCGTGCACGGCACGGCGATGACCGGGACCATCGTCGTGAAGCCGGCGTCCACCCCTCCGGCGTCGACCGATGTAGCCGCGACCGTGACGGAGATCGACCGATGAATCACGACCACGGCCACCACCATCACGACGACCGCAACGACGAGCGGTTCGACGAGCAGGGCAACACTCGCCCGACGGGCGGCAACTTCATCGCCGAGCACTCGGAGGACGGCGTGGACCGTCGCGGATTCCTGCGCTGCATGGCGTGGGCAGGCACCGCGACGGTATGGGGACTGTCGGGCGGCATCCCGAAATCGTTCGCGCTTGGTCGCCTGGGCTCACTCAGCGACGCCGAACGGAAGAGCATCTTCTTCGCGCAGATCAGCGACAGCCACATCGGATTCGCCAAGGAGGCGAACAAGGACGTCACCGCGACGCTGGAGGCGGCGGTGGCGAGGCTGAACGCGCTGCCGCAGCGGCCGGGTCTCGTGCTGCACACCGGCGACATCACTCAGCTCGCGAAGCCGGGAGAGTTCGACACGGCCAACGAGGTGCTCAAAGGTGTGAAGACGGATCGCGTCTTCTACGTGCCGGGCGAGCACGACGTCGCGACGGACAATGGCGTGTCGTACCTCCAGCGATACGGCAAGGGAACGAAGGGTGGCGGCTGGTACAGCTTCGACCACTCGGGGGTGCACTTCGTCGGACTGGTCAACGTGCTGAATCTCAAGGCGGGTGGACTGGGCTCGCTGGGGGCGGAGCAGATCATGTGGCTCAAGCGCGACGTCGCGCGGCTGTCGAGCAGCACACCGATCGTGCTGTTCGCGCACGTGCCGCTGTGGACCGTCTACCCCGAGTGGGGCTGGGGCACGGATGACTCCGAGCAGGCGCTCGCCCTCCTGAAGCGATTCGGCTCGGTGACCGTGCTGAACGGACACATTCATCAGATCATGCAGAAGGTCGAGGGACACGTGTCGTTCCATACCGCGATGTCCACCGCGTTTCCGCAGCCGGCACCGGGCACTGCGCCGGCACCCGGCCCGATGAAGGTGGAGCCCGAGCGGCTGAAGAGCGTGCTGGGGATCGCCAACGTGAGCTTCGTCGCGGGCCGCGGCGCGCTCGCCATCGTGGACACCACGCTTTCGGGAGCGCCACCCGCGTTCGCGGAGATCTCGCACGAAGCGATGACGCGGCGCAGCACCACGCGTCCAGCGGTCGCCCGCGGGCCGAACGAGATCGGCATCGACAACTTCGCGTTCGCGCCAGCCTCCCTCACGGTGAAGAGCGGCACGAAGGTCGTCTGGATCAACGACGACGACGTGCCGCACATCGTGGTGAACGTCGAGGGCAGGTTCAAGCCGTCGCCGCTGCTGGACACGAACCAGCGCTACAGCGTGACGCTGACCACGCCGGGGATCTACAAGTATTTCTGCTCGTTGCACCCGCAGATGCAGGGAAAGATCGTCGTCGAATGACCGAGAGCGAGCGGGTGCCCATCAGGCCTCTGGCAGTGCGCCAGCCCCGAAGCACTGGCGCCCGCTTGCGCTCTGCCTCCGGGGAGCGAACTTCAGGTTGAAGTTCGGAGCGATCGTCACAGGCATCCGGCCCGGAAGTGCAGCATGCCCACTCAGCCGCAGAACGGCCCGATCTACAAGTTCGGCGAGTACGAGCTCGACACGCGACTGCACGAGCTGCGTCGCGCGGGGCATGCCACGCGCATCGAGCCTCAGGTGTTCAGCGTGTTGGCCTTTCTGTTCGCCGCCCGTGACCGCGTCGTCCTGAAGGATGAGCTGCTCGACGGCGTCTGGGGTCATCGCTACGTCGCACCAACGACGCTCAACAGCCGGATCAAAGCGGCGCGCCAGGCCGTGGGTGACGATGGCTCCGCCCAGGGCGTGATCCGCACGGTTCACGGAATCGGATTCCGCATCGTCGCCGACGTCGTCGAGCGGGACGCCGAACGCACGTGCGCCGCGTTCGAATGCTGCGCGAGCCCTGAGCCCGCGCAGCCCGCCGCCCGCCCCCTCGAGCAGCACATCCGCTTCTGTACCGCCGATGACGGCGTGCAACTCGCCTACGCGACGAGCGGCACCGGCCCTCCGCTGGTGAAGCCCGCCAACTGGCTCACCCACCTGGACTACGACTGGGAGAGTCCCGTCTGGCGCCACTGGCTCCAGGCGCTCTCCACCGGCCACACGCTCGTGCGCTACGATGAGCGCGGATGCGGCCTCTCCGACCGCGACGCGGAAGACCTCTCCTTCGACGCGTGGGTCCGCGACCTCGAGACGGTGGTGGACGCGGCGGGATTGGAGCGATTCCCGATCTTCGCGCTCTCTCAGGGGTGCGCCGTGGCGATCGCGTATGCGGTGCGCCACCCGGAGCGCGTGAGCCGGCTCGTGCTGTACGGCGGCTACTCGCGGGGCGTCATGAAGCGCGCGCGCACGCCGGAGCAGATCGAGGAAGTGACGATGATCATGCAGGGCATCCCGCTCGGATGGGGATACGACAACCCCGCGTTCCGCGCTTTTTTCGCGGCGCGGTTCCTTCCCGAAGGCACGGCCGAGCAGACGAAGTGGTTCTGCGATCTACAGCGGATCACCACGACACCGGCCACCGGCGCGCGGCTGCTCGGCACAGCGGCGACGATCGACGTGACCGCGCTCGCGCAACTCGTGCGCGCACCGACGCTCGTGCTGCACGCCACGGGCGACGCGGTGGCGGCGTTCAACGAGGGACGCCGGCTCGCCGCACTCATCCCGGGCGCGCGGTTCGTGCCGCTCGAGAGCCGCAACCACGTCCTGCTCGAGCACGAGCCGGCATGGGCTCGATTCACGGACGAGGTCCGCCGCTTCCTCGCGGAAGATGCGGACCTCGTGGTGCCTGCCAGTCGGGCCACGCCCGAGTCGTCGTTCAGAGCAGCACCGCTGCCGCTCCCGCCGCGATCAGCGCGGCCGACCAGAAAACGTTCACGTTGATCCACGCTCGCCGCAGGATCTTGAGACCGACCTTCTCGTACACGACGACGGCGAGAACGACGGTCACGAGCAGATAGCCAAGCGTGTGCACGAGCGGCGCGATCACGGCAATCGAGTCGAACCCCGTGATCCCCGCCGCCAGCGGTTGTGCCGGCGCACCGGCGCCGAGCGACGCGGCGTGGTGATGGTGCATCGCGCCATCCGTAGCCGGCGCCGTCCCGAGCACGAACGGCAGCACCATCAGCCCCGCCCCGTGTGCGCTCGCCATGAGGAACGACCACGTGGCGAGCTCGCGCGAGCCGACCCTCATCCCGCCGAGCCGGACGTGCCGGTGATGCACGAGCCCATCGACGCCGACCCCGACCAGCGAGAGGGCGACGACCCACCGCAGCCAGCCGAGCGGCAGCACGTTTCCCATCGCCATCGCCGCCGCGATCGCCACGCCTATCGCCAGCGCGTGGCCGATCGCCAGCGGACCGAGCGCGCGCCACACCGCGCGCCGGTCACGCTCCTGCAGTCCCCGCCCCACGGCGAACAGCCAGCCCATCGCCGGGTTGATGCCGTGCGCCGCGCCGAGCGCGAGAAGCGCGAACCATTGGATCGACGCGTCGCGCATGGTCACTCCGCGTAGCAGAAGGAATCGGAGCTGGCGTCGCCGCCCTCGAGCCGAACCTGGTGCGGACGCAGCCCGTCCTCGAACTCGACGAAGAACTTCTTGTCGAACGACATCCCGCCGTTCGGATCCGCGTCGATCTTCGCCAGCCACCCCCTGATCCCGGCCGGGTAGAACTGGTTATCCCATGACGTGTAGAGTCCGTTCGTCAGGTAGACGCGCTTGCCGTCGCGGCTCACCTCCACCATCTGCGGACCGCCATTGAGCGGACGGTCGACGTCCTTGGGGTGCGCCGTGCGGTTCACGATGCCGCCGATGCCGAGCGTGGCGGTGAGCTTCGGAGACGCCGGATCGCTCACGTCGTATTGCAGGAGCTTGCCGGTGCCCCAGCAGCTCACGTACAGCGTCTGGTCGTCGACCGACAGGTTGATGTCCGTGACGAGCGGCGGCACGGCGCCGAAGCCCTTCAGCATGGGGGGCAGGTCCTCGGGGTCCGCCGGCTCGGCGGGAATCTCGATGACCTTCCGCACCGCCCACTTCCCGGTGACCTCGTCGAGGTAGTACTGCCAGATGGAGCTGGAGAGATCCTTCAGGCTGATGACGACGCCGACGAATCCGTACGTCTTCCGCGGGTCGTGCGCGGGGCGCAGCTCGAGCACCATCTGCTGCTCCGGTCCGAGCTCCATCCGCTGCAGATGCCTGCGCGACTTCAAATCCCACACGTGCAGCGCGTTGCCGTACTTGCCGGCGAGCAGCAGCTCGGGGTTCACGCCGTCCTTCACCATGTTGGGCGTGCCCCACTCGCTGGTGATCATCACGTCGTGGCCGAGGTGCCACCAGAAGTCGTACGCGAGGTGCTGCGGGCCGCGCTCCTTCTCCCAGCGCCCCTTCACCTCGAACGTGTCGTGGTCGAGCATGAAGATGCCGCCCGGCCCATCGCCGTCGGGTGCGCCGAGCGCATTGATGTAGATGGCGTCCGGCCCGCAGTGCACGGTGTGCGGCGCGGCGTAGCCCGTCTTCTTCATCACCTCTTCCGGCTCGATCACCTTCGCGAGCCGCGGGTTCCGTGGATCGGGCTGCGTGTCGATCACGTGGATGCGCGAGCTGCCGGTGCCCGGCAGCACGAGGTAGCGCCGCTCCATGTGCGGGTTGGCCGAGTGGCCGCACAGGTGGGAGCTGCACGCGTTCCAGCCGAAGTGGTGCAGCTCGTTGCCGCCGTCGGGCAGGTCCACCTGGCCGACTTGCCGGCCGTAGGAGGATGAGTCGGGATCGGTGTCCACGACGCCGAGCGCGTCGCAGCGTCCGCTCTCCGACGACGCGAGCAGCGCGACGTAGGCCAGCCGCTCCGCGGGCGCCTCGGCGGCGAGGGCGGGGCTCGGATAGAACGTGGGATCGGGCTTCCAGCGTGGCATGGTCGGGGCTCCTCGGTGGTCGGTGGTCAGGCGGCAAGCGCCGGCAGCACTGCGGGCACCGGAGCCGGCACCGCGGGCGGCAGCGGGGCGATCGCGATGGGGCGCGAGTAGAGGTCCTGGATCTCCGCCTCCGCGCGCGGACTCAGGCCCAGATGGCGGATCAGC
>DATFOL010000320.1:0-3273 GCA_035265545.1 Gemmatimonadaceae bacterium
CGTCGAGTGGCGCGCCACCACGCAGCGCCTCGCCAACAAGGTGTTGCTTCCCGTGCTCGGCGACACCCTCGAGGCGGTGCTCGAGCGGGGCGAGCTCGCGCTCGAGGTGACCGGACACGGCGCGCGGGTGCGCTACTTCGATCACCACTTCCCGATCGATCCGGCGACGTACCCGCCCGAGATCGAGCTGGCGCTGCGCGATCCGTCGGCGCTGCCCGCCGTGCGCGACTGGAGCGCCGGCGAGGAAGGGCGCGAACGGATGCGTGCGCTGCTGGACCGGCAGCACTACGCGCTCGACTTCTGGCGCACCGCGAGCCGCGACATCAACTATCGCCGCTTCTTCGACGTCAACGAGCTGATTGCGCTCAAGGTGGAGGACGCCGAGGTGTTCGAGGCGACCCACAAGACGGTGCTGCAGTTCGTGGCGGACGGGCTGGTGGACGGTCTGCGCATCGATCACATCGACGGACTGCTGGAGCCGCGGCGCTATCTCGAGCGACTGCGCGCGGCGGTGGACGAACGGCGGCCGGCTGCCGGCGGGGCGCGGTTCCCGATCGTCGTGGAGAAGATCCTCGCGCCGGGCGAGACGCTGCCCGCCGACTGGTCCGTGGACGGCACCACGGGCTACGAGTTCATGACCACGCTCGAGGACGTGTTCATCGACCCCGCGGGGTACGCGCAGCTCGAGTCCCGGTATCGGGGCGCGCCGAACGCACCCGACTTCCACGCCGTGGCGTACGTCTCGAAGCGCGCGGTGCTGCGCAACGCGCTCAACGCCGACGTCCGCCGGGTCGCGCCGATGCTCGCCTCGCTCGCTCGACAGGCGAGGTGGGAGACCAGGCCGATCGCCGCGTACGCCGGCGCCATCGTCGAGCTCGTGGCGGCGCTGCCGGTGTATCGGACCTACATGGACGGCGAGCGTCCGGACGCCGAGGGATCGGACCGCACCATGCTCGAGCGCGCGTTTGCCGAGGCGCGCGAGCGCGGACTGGCCGATCCGGAGGGGCTCGCCGCGCTGGAGCGCGTGCTGCTCGGCCCGTGGCGTGACGCGTCGGCCGGCGTGGCCCGAGCGCGACTGGCGTTCGTGCTCCGGTTGCAGCAGCTCACCGGCCCCGCGGCGGCGAAGGGGGTGGAGGACACGGCGCTCTACGTCTACGCGCCGCTCGCGTCGCGCAACGAGGTGGGCGGCGACCCGGGCGTGCCGGTGGAGGGTGCCGTGGACCGGCTGCACGCGCTGCTGACCGCGCGCGCCGAATCCACGCCCCGCGCGCTGAATGCCACGAACACCCACGACACCAAGCGCAGCGCCGACGTGCGCGCGCGGCTCGATGCGCTGAGCGAGCACACCGCGTCCTGGGAGCGCCGGCTGCGGATGTGGCGCCGCCGGCATCGCGTGCTGCGGCGGCTCGTGCGCGGCCGGCTCGCCCCGACCCGCACCACCGACCACTTCATATATCAGGCGCTGCTCGGCATCTGGCCTATCGGTGGCGGCGCCGTCCACGAGGACGAGGCGACGCTCGCCGAGCTGCGCGAGCGGCTGACGGCGTACATCCAGAAGGCGGTGCGCGAGGCGAAGGTGAGCACCAGCTGGACCGACCCCGACGAGGAGTACGAGGGGGCGGTGTCGGCATTCATCGCCGCGTTGCTGGATCCCGCCTCGCCCGGCCGCTACCTGCGCGACGTCGCCCCGCTCGCCGCCGAGGTGGGCGCGACCGGGATGCGGAACGCCCTGTCGCGACTCGTCGTTCATCTTACCGCGCCCGGGGTGCCCGACGTCTATCGCGGCGACGAGCTCTGGTTCCAGGCGCTGGTCGATCCCGACAATCGCCGGCCGGTCGACTGGGACGAGCGCGCGGCGCGACTCGACGAGGTGCGACGCGCGATGGACGCGGGCGGGGAGGGAATCCCGCCGGCAGACGTGTTGCGTCAGTGGCGAGACGGAATCGAGGATGGACGATTGAAGCTCTACCTGACGACGCGCCTGCTGCGGCTGAGGCGCGACGACAGGGAGGGGGCGGCATTCGCCGCGGGAGCCTATCGCCCGGTTGCCGCGGAGGGTGCGCATGCCGCGCATGTCGTCGGCTTCCGTCGTGCGGAGGGCGCGACGGCGCGCGTCGTCCTCGTTCCGCGGCTCACGACCGCACTCGGTGAGGGTGCCCCGATCGGTGATCGGTGGGGCGACACACGTCTGGTGGGGATGGGAGGAGAGGGGGTGGAAGGATGGCGGTGTCTCTTGAGTGGAGTCCAAGCTCCCGTGCGCGCTGGAGCGATCGAGGTCGGAGCCGCGCTCGCCGGCCTACCCCTCGCGGTGCTGGCGCCAACCAGGCTCGGCTGATCGTGCGGGAACGATGCGACGGTGTCGATCGTCTGTCCGGTACCGGACAGTTGCGCACCGGGCTCAGGTTCCGGTACGATTCATCATCGCTGCTGAGCCGGCGTCGAGCGCATTCCATCCTTCCAGTGCCACACGCCAGGCAGCCTCGTCCACTCAATGGACGACGTGTAACCGCAGTACTTCCTGCAGCACCCACATATCAGCTCACCACGAACGTGACCCCGCGCACACATGGCGGCCACGCCCCCCGGGCGCATGGCCGCCGTCGCGCGACACGAGCATGAGGCCTAGATGACGTTGACGTCCGCGCGATCCACCGTCGCGTATTTCTCGATGGAGATCTGCCTGGAGCAGGCGATCCCCACTTACAGCGGTGGGCTCGGCGTGCTGGCCGGCGACACCCTCCGCTCGGCGGCCGACCTCGGCGTGCCGTTGGTCGCCGTGACCCTGCTCCACCGGAAGGGCTACTTCGAGCAGCACCTCGACGCCGCCGGACAGCAGACCGAGCTGCCGGTACACTGGTCGCCCGAGACGGTGCTCGAGCCGGTCGACGCGCGCAGCACCGTGACCATCGAAGGCCGCGAGGTGCAGGTGCGTGCCTTCAAGTACGTCGTGCACGGCGTGCGCGGGCACGAGGTGCCCGTGTTCCTGCTCGACACCCAGCTTCCCGAGAACTCGGAGTGGGACCGAACGCTCACCGACACACTCTACGGCGGCGACGAGCACTACCGTCTCTGTCAGGAGATCGTGCTCGGGATGGGGGGCGCAGCGCTGCTCCAGGCGATGGGAATCGACGGGGGCACGATCTACCACCTCAATGAAGGGCACTCGGCGCTGCTCACGCTCCAGCTTCTGGAGCGGCAGCTCGACGGCCGGCAGCACTTCGAGCTCGACGACAGCGACCTCGAGTCGGTTCGGCACCGCTGCATCTTCACCAC
>DATFOL010000321.1:0-4908 GCA_035265545.1 Gemmatimonadaceae bacterium
GGGATACAACGAATAGCTCGGCAGCGTGAAGCCGAGCGGTGCGTCCGCGCTGCAGAACGCGCGCACGAGCATCGTCAGGATGTCGTCCGAGCCGTTGCCGATGCAGACGTTCTCCTCGGCGAGCCCGTGCAGCCGGGCGACGGTCGCGCGGAGGGGCGTGCTTCGTGGGTTGGGATAGAGGCGCAGCGCTGCGCCGTCGTCACCGAGCTCGCGACGGATCGCCTCGGCCACGCGCGGGCTCGGCGGATACGGACACTCATTGGTATTGAGCTTCACCCATCCCGGCTCGGTCGGCTGCAGACCCGGGGTGTAGGCGTGCAGGGTCGCGACGTGCGGCAGCGCGAGCGCCGCCGGATCGGTTTCGTGCCGACTCGGAGCGGTCGCCGTGGGTGGAAGGTCGGTGCTCACCGTCGGCGGGTGCTCTTGTTCTCGAGCCAGTCGGCGTGCTGCCCGCCGCCGAGCCGGTTCCAGCTCGCGGGCGCGAACTCCTTGTTCGCGATGTCCAGGTCCCCGTCGCCGTCCATGTCGGCCACCACGGCGTTGTGGGCGCCGAGCCCCTCGAGGATCGTCCGTCGCTCGAAGGTGCCCTTCCCGTCGACGTTCTCCCAGATGAACCAGCGCGCCTGCTTGGCCATCCACTCCGACTCGGCGCCGAAGATGTCGACGTCGCCGTCCCGATCGAAGTCGCCGGTGGCGATCGAGTGGAAGTCGCCGGCCTTCTCGCCGTTCATCGGTAGTTCGTGGGCGCGCCAGGTGAGTCCCTTGCCGTCCACGTTCTCCGACCACTGGATCTTCGCGTCGTTGAAGTAGTCGGACTCGCCGTGGACGATGTCGATGTCCCCGTCCCGGTCCACGTCGACCAGCGACGACTGCTGGGAGTAGCCGAAGGCGCCGCGCCGCCCGAAGCCGACGTTGTCGTGCTCGATCCACCGTACGCCCTTGCCGTCGGCGTTCTCGTACCAGGCACGGTTGAAGACGTCCATGTCTCCGTCGCCGTCGATGTCGCCGATCCCCGCCGGCCATACGCCGGAGTGCACAGCGTTGCCGATGCGCGTCTTCGTCCACGGCTTGGTCGGATCCGCCGGGATGCGGAACCAGAACAGGCCGTTCTCGCCTCCGTTGCGGTCGCCCTTGTCGGTGTTCACCACCACGTCCTTCCGTCCGTCCTTGTCGATGTCGGCGATCACCATGTCGTGGCCGCCGTAGCTGGCGGAATCGTACACGTACTTGGTGAACGAACCCGATGCCGGGTTCCGGTTGTTCCGGAACCACGAGCCGCTGGAGACGATGTCGAGCCAGCCGTCGCGGTCCACGTCGAGCACGTTGACGCCGCCGTCGGCGGTGTTGTCGGTGGTGACGACGTAGAAGGGCCAGTTCTCCTTCGTGCCGTTGTTGAGGAAGAGATACTGTCGCTTCTCACGGGTGCCGAAGTGCTGGCCCATGAGGTAGTCGGTCCGCCCGTCGTTGTTGAAGTCGCCCGCGGCGCTCTGGCCGAAGCCGGAGAGCCGGGGGAAGGTGGTGCTGATGTAGTGGTGCTCGAAGGCAATCTGGGCGTCGGCCTGTGGGGCCGAGGGCGCGAAGCCGATCGCGGCGATGATGACCAGAGCAGCGGAATGACGCCAGGTGGTGCAATGGTCGGCGGGGTGAGGTGAGGAACGCACGATGTAGAGGACTCTGCAGGTGGCGTGGGGCGTGGAGACGAGCGCCGCGCGGGATTCAGCACAAGTTGAGTGGCCGGCGGGACGGAAACCAGCGTTCCCTTGACGGTGCGCGGTGTCTGCTGCGCGTGGCTGCTGCTTCCTTGCTGCTTCCTTACTGTTTCGTCGCCGCTTGCGGGGTGAGCCGGCGGGTGCAAGTATTGGGACGCCCACACAGCGGAGATCTCCATGTCTCGTGCAGTCATGTACGGTGCGCCCTTCGCGGCCGTTGCCGCTGCGCTTCTGATGTCGTGTGGACGCGAGAAGGAGGCCTCCCGCTCGCGGTTGCCCTACAGCGCCGCGGGGCCGATCAACATCAACTTCACTTGCGGTGTCGGCGGCGCTAGCACGGTCGGCCTCGTTGGCGCCGACGGCACTCCCGCATGGGCTGTTGAGCGAAATCCAGACAGCTCGATCGTGTGGCTCGTCGCAGCTAACGTCACGATCAATTCCATCCGGTCCAAGGACGGAAATCCCCTGCCGCTCGACCCCGATGGAGATCAGGGCGGCAGGCCCGGCACGGCGTACAGGTCGAAGGTAAGGCGCGACGCACAGGCCGCCGAGTACCGCTACGCCATCGACGTGACCTGTCAACCGTCGTCAGGGCAGCCAGTCCGACTGGTCATCGACCCGAGCCTCTTCGTGCCGGACATGATCGTGCGCTGACGCGAGACCGGCCCGTCGTCATTCCGTGGAGCAGTGTGCCGCGGCGAAGGAGAGGGAGAAGGGCTTGAAGAGCGAAACGACCGGCCCACAGTTCCAAGGACCGCCGCCCGAGACCATCGGTCCGTATCGCATTCTCGGTGTCCTGGGCGAGGGCGGGATGGGGACGGTGTACGAGGCAGCCGAGACCGGGCTCGTCAAGCGTCGGGTCGCGCTCAAGATCGTCCGTGCCGGACTCAACTCGCGCGAGGTGATCGCGCGCTTCGCTCTCGAGCGCCAAGCGCTGGCGCTGATGAACCACGAGGGGATCGCGAAGGTCTTCCACGCTGGCGAGACCGAGGCGCGCGAGCCGTACTTCGCCATGGAGCTGGTGCACGGGCTCCCGATCACCGAGTACTGCGACTCGCAGCGACTCACTCCCAAGCAGCGGTTGCAGCTGTTCATCACCGTCTGCCACGCGGTGCAGCACGCGCATCAGAAAGGGGTCATCCACCGCGATCTCAAGCCATCCAACATTCTCGTCACTGAACAGGATGGGATGGCCCAGCCGAAGATCATCGACTTCGGGATCGCCAAGGCGCTCAGTCCGCAGCTCACCGACTCGACGCTGGTGTCTCGGTTGGGCCAGCCGTTGGGCACCGCGATGTACATGAGCCCCGAGCAGGCCGACTCGTCGGGGCTGGACGTCGACACCCGCACCGACATCTACTCGCTGGGCGTGATTCTGTACGAGCTCTTGGTGGGTGAGCCGCCGATCGCACCGAACGGCGAGGCCGTTCACATCTTCATGGCTCGGCTGGCGGCACGTCGGACCGATCCGCCGATGCCGAGCAGCAAGCTCAACACGCGCGGTACCACCCGCGATGCCATCGCCTTCGCGCGGCGCACGGATCCCGACAGCCTGCGCCGCCAGCTACGCGGAGATCTCGACTGGATCGCGGTCAAGGCCCTCGACCCCGACCGGACGCGGCGATATGACAGCGCGGCCGCGCTCGGAGCCGACATCGCGCGCCATCTCGCCAACGAGCCTGTCGCCGCGCGCGCACCGAGCACGCCGTATCGCATCCGCAAGTTCATCCTGCGGCATCGGATCGCGGTGCCGGTGACGGCGCTTGCGCTCCTTGCCATCGCAACGAGCGCGTCGTTCGCCGTCGCGGGGATGGTGCGCGCGCGACGGGCAGAACAGCTCGCGCGCAACGAGGCCGCAGCTGCGCGCAGCGTCACCGACTTTCTCGTGGAGCTGTTCAGGGCGCCGGCGCCCGGTGAGCTCCCTGGGGATCAGCTCACGGCGCGACAGCTTCTGGACCGCGGTGCGCGGCGCGCATCACGCGATCTGGCCACGCAGCCGCTGCTGCAGGGCCGGATCCTCCATACGGTCGGGACGGCATATGCCGCCCTCGGCCTGTACGACGAAGCGCGCACTCAGCTCGACGAGGCACTCGCGGCGCGCGTGCGCATCCACGGCCCCGTTTCGCTCCCCGTGTCCGAGACGGAGCTGGCCCTAGCGGAGGTTGCCGCGTCACATGGCGATCTTAATGGGGCGGACGGTCACTATTCGCGGGCCCTCGCGATCCGGGAGTCGCTGCTCGGCCGCAGTCATCCGCTAGTGGCGCGCGTTGCGCACGGTCTCGGTGCGCTGCGCTGGCAACAGGGCCGGCTCGACGAGGCCGACGCCGCGTACTCACGCGCGCTCGCGATCGACGAGCGCTCGAGCGCCGACTCGGCGGAGATGGCGCGCGACCTGATGGGACTTGCCGTGGTGCAGTGGCAGCGCAAGCGTTACGCGCAGGCGGAGACGCTCATGAAGCGGAGCATCGATGTGCAGGCACAGCGCCTCGGACCCGACCACCTCGATCTCGCCCCTGCGCTGAACAACCTCGGGGCGCTCTACTGGTCGATGGGACGCTACACCGACGCGCTTCCATTGTACGAGCGCGTGCGGAAGACATTCGAGCGCACACTGGATCCCTCGCATCCCAACATGGCATCGTTGTACAACAACCTCGCCGAGACCTATTGGAAGCTCACGCGCTTCGGCGAGGCGGAGCCCCTCTTCCGTCGCGCCCTCGCGATCAAGGAATCCCGGCTGAGCCCCGGCAATCCCAGCTTGGCCGTCACGCTCAACAGTTTGGCCGGTTTGCTGCGCGATGAGGGCAAGCTGTCCGACGCCGAAGCGGCCTACCGCCGCGCGCTCGACATCCGGGTGCGCGCCCTGGGTCCGGCGAACGACGAAGTGCTCGAGACCAGCGCTGCGCTCGCGTCGCTGCTTCGTGAGCGCGGACGGATACGCGAGGCGGACAGCCTCACGGCGCGGTTCGCCCCGAAGCGCTGACGGATCGAAGACTCGCCGGCAGACTGCGCGTCCTCGCCTTCCGTCTGCCCGCCTCTATACTTGCCGGGACATCCGGAGAGAGGAATCGCGATGCGAACGCAACACGTGTGGATGCTGGCGGCAGGTCTCGTCGTCACGGCGGCGCCGGCAACGGCTCAGTCCACGAACCAGTCGAAGAACGCCCTGAAGAGCAGGAACGGTTGGGTGACCATTCTC
>DATFOL010000322.1:0-3507 GCA_035265545.1 Gemmatimonadaceae bacterium
GGACGGACGCGAGCTTCTCCCGGCAGTCGGCGTGGGCATCGCCGCCGGCCTGGTCGCGTTCTACGTCGCGCGGCTGTTCCTGCAGCGTACCCCGCTGTTGCCAGAGGAGCGCCGTCTGGGCAAGCACCACGCATCGGGGCCGGGACCACGGGCGGCGTGATCGACGGCGGTCGTCGACGGCTCGCGCGATGGTCGCGGCGCGGAGCCCTGACCGCCGCGGTGCTCCTGCTGATGCCGGTGATGCCGGTGGTGGCGCGGGCGCAGAACACCGAGTGCGATCCGGGCGAGCGCGAGGTGCGCTCGCTGAGCTTCCGCGGCAATCGCGCCTACCGCGGCTACGAGCTCGCGCAGCGCGTGTCGACGACGCCGTCCAGCTGGGCGCGCCGCAATTTCCGCGCGTTCGGAAAACGGCGCTGCCTCGACAGCGACGATCTCCGCCTCGATGTCGGGCGGCTTCGACTCTTCTACCGGCGCCACGGCTACTACTCGGCGACGGTGGACACGAGTGTCGTCCCGAATGGCCCCGGCGGCGTGAAGGTCACCTTCCTCATAACGGAAGGGCCGCCCGTGCTCGTCGACACCCTGCGCATCACCGGGCTCGACTCGGTCACCGCGCCGATCGCCGCTACGCAGGAGCTCGATCTGCGCACCGGCGTGGTGTTCGACGTGACGAAGATGCAGGCGGCGATCGACTCGATCAAATCGCGCCTGCGCAACAACGGCTACCCGCGCGCCGATGTCGCGGCGAGCTACACGGTCTACGACACGATCGCGCACCGTGCCCGGGTGTCGCTCGAGGTGATCCAGGGCTCGCGCGCGAGGATCGGGGAGATCCGGGTATTCGACGAGCCGCTGCAGGGCGCGCCGCGCAGGCTCAGCGACCGGACCGTGCTGCGGCTGCTCGCCGTCGGAACCGGCGACGAGTACAGCGAGCACGCGCTCGCTGACGCCCAACGCGAGCTCTATCAGAGCGATCTTTTCCGCCACGTCGAGGTCCGCCTCGCGTCCGACAGCGTGCAGCCGAAAATCGACACGCTCGTGACGCTCGACGTGGTGCTCCGCGAGAACTACGTGCGGCAGGTGGACACCGAGGTCGGCTGGGCGGTGCTCGACTGCTTCAAGGGGCGCGCGCTGGTGGTGGACAAGAACTTCCTCGGCGAGGCACGGCGGCTCGAGCTGACCGCGCAGGTCTCGAAGATCGGCCATGCGGAGAACACCCGGTTCGCCGACGGGAAGCTGTGCTCGTCCGACATGAACCAGGACCCGTTCAGCAGCCGGGTCAACTACTTCGTCAGCAGCACGTTCCGGCTGCCGACGCTGTTCGGGCTGCGCGGCTCTCCGGCGATCTCGGTGTACAGCGAGCGGCGTGGCGAGTATCAGGCGTACCTGCGTACGACCGTGGTCGGAGGCGAGGCCTCGCTCACGCGCGAGGTGCGGCACCTGCTGCCGCTTCGGCTGGCGTACTCGCTGGAGTACGGCCGCACCGAGGCGCAGCCGGCGCTGCTGTGTGCGGTGTTCAATCGGTGCGACAGCCAGTCGCGCGCGCTGCTCACCGATCGCGACCGCCCGCTGGCCGTCGCCAGCGCGCACCTCGATCGGCTGCGCACCGACAACCCGGTGAACCCGCGAACGGGGATGGCGCTGCGGCTCGACCTGCGCGGCGCGGCGAAGGAGATCGGCTCCGATCCCGAGCTGCAGTTCATCAAGGGGCTCGCCGACGGCTCGTTCTATCGGCCGGTGTCGCCCTCGCTCACCTTCGCCGCACGGCTGCGGCTCGGGAGCGTGCTCGGACGAAGCTTCTCGTTCGGCGACGCGGTGGGATTCGTCCCGCCGGAAGAGCGGCTGTACGCCGGGGGCGCGGCCAGCGTGCGTGGCTTCCAACAGAACGAGCTCGGGGACCTCATCTACATCGCCGAGAGCGAGCCGAAGATCGTCCCCGGAGCGGGAGACACCGTGTACCTCGAGCTGTCGGACGTCGATTCGCGGTTCCGCCGCGTCGTGCCGGTCGGGGGCAACTCGCTCATCGTCGCCAACCTCGAGATGCGGATGCGCAGCTTCTTCTATCCGGAGCTGGTCCAGTACACCGCGTTTCTGGATGGGGGCAGTGTATGGCAGCGCGGAGGGCGCATCGGGGGCGCCACGCCGTCGATCTCCAACCTCTTCACGAAGGGCCTGCGTTGGACACCAGGCGTCGGGGTCCGCGTCTTCACTCCGGTGGGCCCCTTTCAAATGAACGTGGGGTACAACCCGTACCCGCGGCCCTCCGGGGCGATCTTCTACGACCAGGCGCCGAACGCGCTGGGGTTCGCGCCTCTGTATTGCGTCAGCCCGGGGAACCGCATCCCCGCCCTGAAGCTTCCGAATGGCGAGTACGAGCAGCTCCCCGGCATCTGCCCGGCCAGCTACGCGCCGCCGCAGAAGAACACCTTCCTGAGCCGACTGACCTTCACCTTCTCGATCGGTCCCGATTTCTGAGCCGCCCGTGACCCGGATGACCCGACGACGCTTCATCGCGATCGTCAGCCTGTGCGTGCTCGGCATGCTCGGGATCGTCGTGCTGTCCACCGGTCTGTTCGTCACCCGGTCGGAGTACGGTCAGGACTGGCTGCGCCGCGCGATCGAGAGCCGGCTCGCCTCGGCGGTGAAGGGGAAGGTCCATCTCGGGCGGATCACCGGCAGCTTCCTCACGGGCGTCACGATCGATTCGGTCGAGCTGCGCGACGACCAGGATTCGCTGTTCGCCGCGACGGGACCGGTGCGCGTGGAGTACGACGCGCGCGACCTGGTGGATCGTCGCATCCACCTGCGGCGAGTGAACGTCGAGCGCCCGAACGTGGTGCTGCGCCAGAACGGCGACTTCAGCTGGAACTTCAAGCGCATGTTCAAGTCCTCCGGTCCCGACAAGCCGAAGGGTCCGGAGCGCGGGTTCGGCGACTTCGTCGTGATCGACTCGGTGCACCTGCGCGGTGCGCAGGTACGCCTCACGATGCCGTGGCACCCGGACGATTCGCTGCGCGGTGCTCGGCGCGACAGCGCGGTGCGCGCGAATCTGGCGCGCAAGGATCACGAGATACGCCGCGTGCGCGGAGGCTTCACCGCGAACTACCGCTGGACGAACGCGTACGCGGCGGTCTCGCACATGCGCATCGCCGACCCCGACAGCGTGGGGCGGCTCTTCCTCATCGACACCCTGCACGCGGTGGAGACGGTCCCCGCGTTCAAGTGGCGCAACGTGAAGGCGGTGGTGCGCCAGCTCGGCGACTCGGTGTGGATCGACGCGCCGCACTTCGATCTGCCCGCGTCGACGGGGCATGCGTCGGGCAAGATCACGTGGGGGAGCGACCTCCCGGTGCGCTACGCGCTGCGCATCTGGGGCGACTCCGTGTCGCTCAACGACGTCGCGTGGGTGTACCCGACGCTGCCGCGGACCGGTGGCGGGAAGATGATCCTCGACATCAAGAACGAGCGAAACCTCAAGCAGCTCGACTATGCCATCAGCGACATGGA
>DATFOL010000323.1:0-25563 GCA_035265545.1 Gemmatimonadaceae bacterium
CGGCGTACGGCTTCCGCGCCCACCGCTCGGCGGACGTCGCCGTCGAGACGTCGACGACCTTTGCCGTCGTCTCGCGCTTCCACCGTGCCATCGGGGTGATCACGATCGTCGCCAGCGCGATCTTCCTCCTCTGCATCATGCTGCTCAAGGTCGACGAACGCCGGCGCGACGTCGCGGCGCTGCGCCTCATCGGATGCTCGGCGCGAACGATCGTGGGCAGCGTCGTCCTCGAGGCCGCGGCGATCGCCGTGCTTGGCAGCCTGGCCGGAGTCGCAGTCGGCGGTGCCGTGTCGTGGATCGTCAACTGGCACTACCAGGCCGTCTACCGCACTCCGCTGCGCTTCTCCATCGTCACGAGCGACATCGTGCTGCTCGCGGTGGCCCTTTCGCTCGTGCTGGGACTCGCCGCCGGCTGGCTCGCGGCGCGCCGGCTCGTGCGCACGCCGCCGCTCGCGCTATTCGGGCGCTGACGATGATCGCCACTCTCGCGCTCGCATCGCTCGTCCGCCACCGCGCCCGCACCGTGCTCGCCATTCTCGGCGTCGCGGTGTCGGCGGCGATGCTGCTGGACATGGTCATGCTCTCGAGCGGCATGCGCGAGTCGTTTCGCAGCCTGCTGCTGGCCCAGGGCTTTCAGCTGCGCCTTTCGCCGAAAGGGACGCTGCCTTTCGACACCGAAGCCACCATCCGGTCCGCCGACAGCATCGCGGCGATCATCCGCGCGCGGCCGGCCGTCGCGTCGGTGAGCCCCGTGCTCGGCGGCCAGCTCCACTTTCCATTCGGCGCGTCGACGGTCAACGCCACGGCGCTCGGCGTCGAGCCGGTGGTGCAGGGCGACTACGAGCTCGTCGAGGGGCGACAGCCGATCGCGCCCGACGAGCTCGTGGTCAACGAGGCACTGCTCCGCGCACTCGGTCGTGCGATCGGCGACACGATCCGCGCCGCGTCCGGATACGATCCGCAGCTCCGCACGCTGGCCGGCCAGCGCGTGCTGCGCATCGTCGGACGCGTACGCTTCATCTATCTCGCGCTCGATCAGCGCGCCGCCGCGCTGCCGATCGGCACCCTGCGCACGATGAACGCTCCGCAGTCGGAAGGCCGAGCCTCACTCGTGATGGTGCGGCTGCGTCCCGGTGCCGACGTCGAGCGCGAGCGCGCCGCGCTCGAGGCGAGCTTCCGCACGGTCACGGTCATCTCCACGAGTGAGGCGCTGAAGCAGGTGGACGAGCGGCTCAGCTACTTCCGGCAGTTGGCCGTCATCCTCGGCGCGGTGAGCCTCACCGTGGGGTTCCTGCTCGTCACGACTCTGGTCACCGTCTCGGTGAACGAGCGTATCGGCGAGATATCCGTCATGCGCGCCATCGGGGTGCATCGCTGGCGTGTCGTCGCGCAGATCCTGCTCGAGTCGACGGTGATCATGCTCGTGGCCGCGCCGGCGGGGCTGGTGCTCGGCCTGGTTACCGCGCGCTGGCTCAACTCCATCCTGGCGCGCTTTCCCGGTCTTCCCGAGCGCATCGACTTCTTCCTCTTCCAGCCCAGCGCGGCATGGACGGCGCTCGGGCTCCTCGCGCTCAGCGGGATCCTCGCCGGCGTCTATCCGTCCTGGCGCGGCGCGTCCCTCCCGATCGCGACGACGCTGCGTCAGGAGGCCGTCGGGTGAGTGCCATCGTCGACGCCCGTGGGCTCGTGCGCGAGTACCGCATGGGCGACGAGATCGTGCCGGCCCTGCGTGGCGTGTCGCTCACCGTCGATCCAGGTGAGTACGTGGCCATCGTCGGTCCGTCGGGATGCGGCAAGAGCACGTTGCTCAACCTCCTCGGCGTCATCGACCGGCCGACGTCGGGAGAGCTGTCGATCGCCGGCGAGCGCGTCGACCGGTTGAGCGACGGGCGCGCCACAGAGTTCAGGCTTCGGCGCATCGGCTTCGTCTTCCAGCGATTCTATCTCATGCAGGCGCTCACCGCTCGCGAAAACGTCGAGCTGCCCCTCGCCGAGGCGGGATTGGCCGGTACCGAGCGTCGCGACCGCGCGCTTGAGCTGCTCGACTACGTCGGGCTTCGCCGACGCGAGCGCCACCGCCCCTCCCAGCTCTCCGGAGGAGAGCAGCAGCGCGTCGCGATCGCGCGCGCGCTCGCCAATCGTCCCGCGCTCCTGCTCGCCGACGAGCCCACGGGAGAGCTCGACGCGCGAACCGGCGCCGAGATGATCGGACTGTTCGAGCGGCTCAACGGCGACGGAACCACCATCGTCGTCGTTACCCACGACGAGGATCTCGCGCACACGGCAAAGCGCGTCGTCCACATGCGCGACGGAGAGATCGTCGGATGATCCGGCTGCTCGCGATACGAAACCTCATCCTCAAGCCGTGGCGGAGCGTGTTCCTGCTGTTCGGCTTCAGCATGGGCGTCGCGGTGATGATCGTCCTGCTGTCGATCGGCGAAGCACTGCTCGATCAGTCCAGGGACGAGCGGCTCGTGGGCGGTGGCGACGTGACCGTTCTTCCCGAGGGCGTCGACGTCGAGGTCCTGAAGACCGGTGGGCTCGGGGGCATGTTCTTCTCGATCGACAACGCGCGGTTCATCTATCGACAGCTGCTCGCCGCGCCTCGCTTGAGCGACGTCGTTGCCACGGTCTCCCCGCAGATCGAGGGCAAACTTCTTTATCTGCGCACGGCGGACGGTCCCGAGCGGACGGTGCGTGCCTCGGGCGACATCCCCTCGCTCACCGCCGGGGTCGGCGCAGCGCCGACGATCACCGCGGGCGCGTGGCGCGACGACTCGCTCGACCGACGCTGGCACTCTCCGACGCTGGCCGAGCTTCGGCATGACATCGACCACTTCCACACTCCGCCCAAGGAGGTCGCCGGCGATCCGAGCTGGGCGGAGTGGCACTACTTCAACGTCATCTCTCCCGATCGCCGAAGTTGGGCGTTCATTTCGTTCATGCTCGTGGGAGACGTCGGAGGCGCGGCCGATAGGTGGGGCGCACAGTTCGACGTGACCTTGCACGAACAGGGACGACCGCCGCGGAGGTTCACGAGCCGCGTCGCGTCCTCTGACGTACGCTTCTCCACCACCGACGCCGATCTCCGGCTCGGCGACGCGACCGTCGAGGTGCTGCCCGATGGCCGCTATGCCCTGCGTGGCACCGCGCGCGAGCAGGGCTCGCGAACGCCGGTCTCGATCGATCTGGTCGTGTCGCCCGCGGAGGGGGCGTACTTCCCCGGCGCCAACCTCGCCGACGGTCGCGTGAGCGGCTATGTCGTACCCGCCCTGCGCGCCGACGCCACGGGATCTCTCTGCGTGGCCAGCGCCTGTACGCGATACGAGAGTGCACAGGCGTACCACGACCACAACTGGGGCGCGTGGCGCGGTGTCACCTGGCAGTGGGGGGCCGCGCGCACCGGTTCGTACACTATCCTGTACGGACGGGTCGAGATGCCCGACACGGTCGCCACGACCCCGCCCCTGTTCGTGTATCTCGTCGACTCGACGGGCTTCCTCGCGCTATTCCGCCCGCGCGAGATCACTTACGTCGACGGGCGCACCACCCTGGTGAACGGCGTGGCGATCCGAACGCCTTCGCGCGCCGAGATGGTCGACGTGCGCGGCGACGACACGCTGCGGGTCACGCTTGCTATCGAGGACGCGACGGCCATCGACACACGCAGTCCGGCAAGCGAGCGTGGGGGAGGGCTCACCAGGCGCGACCTGTCGCAACCGTACTTCGTGCAGATGAAGGGCACGGCGACGATCGCCGGCCGGATACGAGGAACCCCGCTCACGGGATCCGGAGCGGGGTTCTTCGAGACCTACCGCTGATCGCTCAGCGGATCGACGCGCTCGTCAGCGCGAATCGAAGCGGCGCGGCGAGTCGGTGGCGTCGGGCCCGGGGCGCGAGGCGGGATTTCCATCGACACGATCCTTCAGGTCGTCGACCGCGTTCGCGGCCTTGTGGCCGAGATTCTGGGCGCCTTCCGCCGTGCGCTCGGCGGCGTTGCCCATCGCGTTGCCGGCCCGATGCATCGCGTTGTCCGTGCGTGCCGCGGCCGTGCCGACGGTCGAGCGTCCGCGGTTGAAGCCTTCGCTGGCGTATGGACGGACCGTCGACCAGTCGCCGTACTCCCGGCTCGCGTCGGCGTTCCAGCCACGCTGGAGGTCGCTCTCGACGTCGTTCCAGCTGCGGTTCGCGTAGTCCGGATTGTGTGCGGCTACGTGCCCGAGGTGGTACGCCGGGCGCACGTGCTCGTATCCGCGGTCGGCGAGCCGGTTCGACGACGACTCGTAGTGCGAGCGGTAGTAGCTGTCGTCGTCCGTCGTGAGCGCGCTGGCGGCCTCGCTCACCGCGCGACCCGTCCACCACCCACCAACGGCACCGGCGATACCACCGATCAGCGTCCCAATGGGTCCCGCGACCGTGCCGATCGTCGCACCGGCGACCATGCCGCCGATGCTGCCGACGCCCTCGCCGACCTGATCGGCCACGCTCGGGTTGTCGTCGTGCTTGCCAAGCGCCTTGTCCTTCGCGCGCTCGATGCGGCTGTCGGTCGAGTCGTTGAAGTCCCTGTTGTCCATGGTCATCTCCCTAGGTTGGGTGATCGAGCTTGACCGTAGGGAAAGCAAGTACGGGACCGTAACAAAAGACCGACCTCGGCACCGCGCCCCCAGTCACAGCCGGCTGAACCGTTCGCTCGGCAGCTCCGTCGAGGCGCGCTTGACAGCGTGCTGGCGCACCCGCCCATTCTCCGCCCCATGAGCGCGCGCATCCGCCTCGGCACCCAGGGTTGGAACTACGACGCGTGGGTCGGCCCGTTCTATCCTTCGGGCACGCGACCCGTCGACTATCTCACCGTGTACTCCCGCGCTTTCGATACGGTGGAGGTCGATTCCACGTTCTATGCCATCCCCGCCGCCAAGACCGTCCGCGGCTGGTACGATCGGACGCCCGCAGGTTTCGTCTTCGCCCTCAAGCTGCCTCAGGAGATCACCCACGAGCGCCGGCTTCGCGACGCGGACGACGTGGCGCTCCAGTTCTACGACCGCGCCCGCGAGCTCGGTGAGAAGCTCGGCCCCATCCTGATCCAGCTCGGGCCCGACTTCGGTCCCGTCGAGCTCCCCGCGCTCGCGGCGCTCCTTCCAAAGCTGCCGCGCGACATCCGCTTCGCCGTCGAGTTCCGTCAACGTGCGTGGATCAACGACGGCGTGCTGGCGTTGCTCGCGGAGCACGACGTCGCGCTGACGCTCTCGGATGCGCGATGGATCCCTCGCAAGCAGATGCTGTCACTCGCGACGCGCCCTACCACGGACTTCACCTACGTTCGGTGGATGGGTCCCGATCGCGACATCGTCGACTACTCGCGCATCCAGGTCGACCGGTCGCAGGAGCTCGAGGCGTGGGCCGGAGTGCTGTGGCCCCTGGCCGAGCTCGAGGTGAAAGTGTACGGCTACGTGAACAACCACTTCGCCGGGCACTCTCCCGAGAGCGCACGCGTGTTGCAGCGGCTGCTCGGTCTCTCGCCCATCGATCCGTCGACGCTCGGCGAGCAGATGTCGCTGTTTTAGGAACCGAGGAGTGGGGAGTGCTGAGTGGGGAGTGAGAGGCGTCCCGAGCGGCGTTCGTTGTCACCCCCACCCCCCACCCACTACCCTCATCACGCGACGCTCGACCCTCGAGACCATCTCAATGGCTTCCACGCTCGATCCCGCCCTCGCACCGACCTACTCTCCGGCGCCGACCCGCTCCGCCGTCCTTGGCTGGGCATGGCACGCGTACGCCGTCGTCGCTGCGGCGGGGATGGTCGTCGTCGGTTTGCTGTGGGACATCTCGTGGCACATGTCCATCGGCCGCGACACGTTCTGGACGCCGGCGCACCTGCTGATCCAGGGCGGTGGCCTGCTCGCCGGCGTGAGCTCGGGACTGGTCGCACTGCACACCACCTTTCGCGGCACCGAGGTGGAGAAGGCGAGCGCGGTATCGTTCTGGGGCTTTCGCGCGCCGCTGGGCGCGTGGGTCTGCGTGCTCGGATGCGGCGCGATGCTCGCCTCCGCCCCGTTCGACGACTGGTGGCACGACGCGTACGGGCTCGACGTGCGCATCGTCAGTCCGCCGCACATCGTCCTCGGTCTCGGCATGATGGGCATCGTGCTCGGCGCGCTGCTGCGAACCCTGGCGCTGCAGAACGCGTCGGAGGGCAGGACGCGCGAGCGGGCATCGCTCCTGTTCGCCGCTGCGTCGGGCTTCTTCCTCTCGATCCTCGCCATTCTCCTGTTCGAGGATTCGGCTCGCTCGGCGATGCACTCCGGTGGCTTTTACCGCACGCTCTCGCGCATCCTGCCGGTTCTGATGGTGGCCGTGGCCGTGGCGGGTCGCTCGCGCTGGCCCGCCACGACGGCGGCGGCCATCTACATGGCCATCATCGCGGGGACGAGCTGGGTGTTGATGCTCTTTCCCGCGACACCGAAGCTCGGTCCGATCTATCAGGACGTGACGCACTACGTGCCGCTCGACTTTCCCCTGCTGCTCGTGGTGCCCGGACTCGCGCTCGATCTCACCTGGCGCCGCGTGCGCGACCGTCCCTGGTGGCTCGCCTCCGCGGCGCTGGGCACGGCGTTCCTCGTCGCGCTCATCGCGGTGCAGTGGCCGTTCGCTGATTTCCTGATGCGGTTCGGGCGGAACTGGTTCTTCCACATCGACAACTTCGTTTACTGGCGCCCGAAGAACACCGAGGCGTTCGCGTACCGCTTCCGTCCCGCGAGACCTGGCGATCCCGCACTCGCCGTGCTGCTCGGATGGGCGCTCCTCTACGCGATCGCCGCGAGCGCGATCGGCCGCGTATGGGGACGCTGGATGACGCGCGTCCAGCGGTGACGCCGCGCCGTCTTGCCACCGTGGCGCGTGCATCGCTCGCGCTCGCGATGGCGATCGTCCTCGCGGCGCACGTCGGCAGCCCGGACGTGTTCCGGTCGGGTAAGGCCGGACCCTACGCCGTCGACGTCATGATCCGCCCGCCGCAGGTCGTCCCCGGCATCGCCGAGATTCTCGTGCGCGTCGCCGACCCGCGAGTGACCCGCGTGACCGTCCGCCCCGTCTACTGGCGCGCGGGAAGCAAGGGAGCGCCGTCTGCCGACGAGGCCGATCCGGTGAAGGACGCGCCGGGCTCGTACTCCGGCCGGCTCTGGCTGATGGCCGCGGGCTCGTACAGCGTGCACGTCGCCCTCACCGGCACCGCGGGGCAGGGGACGCTCGTCGTGCCGGTCGCCGCGGTCGCAACGGGGCAGCTTGGACTGTCGCCTGGTTTGAAGTGGCTGCTCATCGCGCTCGGCACGCTGCTCGTCGCGGGGGTGATCACGACGGTGCACGCCGCGGTGGGCGAGAGCCAGGTGCCTCCCGGCGAGCCGGTCCCGCCGTCGCGCCGACGGCGCGCGCACGTCGGAGCCGCCATCGCGACGCCGCTCATGGCGTTGCTCGTCTTCGGCGGAGCCAAGTGGTGGGACGCCGAGGCGAAAGCGTACGCGAGAACGCTCTACCGCCCGATGAAGACGGAGGTCGCGCTACGCGACTCGGCCGGTACGCCGACACTCTTGCTGCGCGTCGTCGATACGAGTTGGCGCGAGGGTCGCGTCAGCCCGCTGATGCCGGATCACGGGAAGATGGCGCACCTCTTCCTGGCCCGGATCGACACGGTCGGCGTGCTGGCGCATCTGCACCCGTCGCTCACCGATCCCGCGTCGCTCGTGAGCGCGCTTCCACCGCTTCCCGCCGGCCGCTATCGCGTGTACGCGGACGTCGTGCACGAGACGGGCTTCCAGCGCACCCTCGTCGACTCGATCGAGCTGGGGGCGCCCCTGCCGCCGGGCGGCGTCTCGCACCTCGATCCGGACGACGCATGGTTCGAGGGGCCGACGGCGCAGCTGCCGGCGACCACCGACGTACAGCTCGGCGACGTCACCGTCTCGTGGTCTGGCGATGCGAAGCCGATCGCCGGCCGCACCGGCGCTCTGCGGTTCTCGGTGCGCGGCGCGTCGGGCGACTCGGTGCGCGTCCAACCTTACCTCGGCATGCCGGGTCACGCCGTGGTGATGCGGCGCGATGGCGGCGTGTACGTGCATCTGCATCCGAGCGGCACGGGGACGATGGCGTCGGAGCTCGCGTTCGCCCTGCGCGATCGGGGCGACACCACGGCGGACGGTCGGCTGCGGCTGAGCGACTCACCCATGCCGATGTCGGCGGAGCAGGCGCTGCGCGAGATCGCGTTCCCGTACGCCTTTCCGAGCGGGGGAGCCTACCGCGTGTGGGTGCAGCTGCGGGTGCGCGGCACCGTGCGCACCGCCGCGTGGGACGTGAACGTCTCCACGCGCTAGAGACGTTACGCCAGCGGCAGCGTGAGCGTGAGCGTCGAGCCGGCGCCCACCTCGCTCTCGGCAGTGAGGTCTCCGCCCATGCCGCGCGCCAGCATCCGGCTGATCGAGAGACCGAGCCCGACGCCCTGACGCTGGCCGTGCACCGCGACGCCAAGCTGCACGAACGGCTCGAAGATCGACGCGAGCTGTCCTGTGGGCATGCCTATGCCGGTGTCGTGAACGCGCATCTCCACGAGCGACGCATCGGTCGGGCAGCGGCTCGCCTCGACGATGATGCGGCCACCGTGCGTCGAGAACTTGATTGCGTTCCCGATCACGTTGGTCAGGATCTGCTGCAGCTTCTCGGGGTCGGCCTGGACCTCGAGCGACTCGTCGCCGGGGACGGGTGGGCGCACGGTGAGGGCGATCCCGTTCGTCGTCGCGAGTGGCGTGAGTAGCGACGCCACCATCTGAAGCGATGGCGCCACCGCGTGATGCACGATCGCGTATTGCACACGACCCGCGTCGCACTCGGCGAGGTTGAGCAGATCGTTGATCATCGCCAGCAGGTGCCGCTGGCTGCGCTGCACCCGCTCGAGCGCCTCGCGCTGGGCATCGGTGAGCGAGCCGTGCAGGCCCATCTCCAACAGCTGCACGTGTCCGCCGATCGCGTTGAGCGGCGTGCGCAGCTCGTGGCTCATCACCGTGAGGAAGTCGCTTTTGGCGCGACTCGCCGCCTGCGCGGCGCGCAGTGCGTCACGAAGCTCGCCTTCGAGCTCTCGACGGCGCTGCAGCTCGGTCTCCAGGGCAAGGGCACGCTGCTGGAGCAGCGCGATCTCCCGCAGACGCGCACCGTCGTCGACGCGCATGTAGCGCTCCGTCGGGAGCACATGCGTGTGCTGATTGCAGATCGCCCGCAGCGCCGCGTCGTGGGTGTCCTCGGAGAAGTTGCCGAGCGAGTAGGCACACAGCAGCGAGAAGGTGTACGTCTCGGCGAGCTCGTTCCACAGCTCCTCGAGCCGGATCGCGCCTTCGAGGTTTCCCGCGCGGCAGAGCAGGTCTACCATCTCGCCGAACGCCAGCACCGGCCGGCGCTCGCGAGCGCCGTCGCCGAACCGCGCGTGGCTTCCGAGCACGCCGTCCATCGCCCAGCGGAACCGCCCGGCGTCGGGCATCGTGCCGACCATGAACGACGACAGCAGCTCCTCGGCGTCGATGAGGGTGAGCTGGCCGTTGGTACGGGAACGCTCGACGTCGAACCCCTTCTCGTGCAGGCCCCGGAGGATCCGGGCGATGTGCTCCTCGGTCGCCACGGCGACCGCCCCGAGTCCGTCCACCAGGCCGACCGCGAAGAAGTCGACCACCGACTCGATCAGGAAGCGGTCGTCCTCGTAGAACTGGACCGAGTGTCCGTGCCCGACCAGCTCCCGTGCCTGTTCGGTGCGTCGGCGGCGCGACACCGAGTTCGCCACGATTCGGGCGGGCACCGGGCTGGGGATGACGCGATGGGCGGAGGCGGACATGGACATGCCGCGCACTAAGGCGCAAATCGTGCCGACGGTCGAGCACGGCTGTATCTTGCAGCTATGTCACGCCGTAGCATCATCTTCTGCGCTCTCGCCGTTGTCGCCGCCGCCGTCTTCGTCCGACTCGGGCTGTGGCAGCTTGCAAGACTCCATGCGAAAGTGCAGAGAAACGCCGTGATCGCCAAACAGCAGCGGGCGGCGCCTGTTCAGCTCGCTTCGCTTCCGCGCGACACCGCGGCCGCCCACTTCCGACGCGCGGTGGTCTCGGGCCGGTTCGACTACGATCGCGAGATCGTGGTCTCGGGGCGCACCCATCAGGGGTCCCCAGGCGCGGAGCTGGTGACGCCACTGCGGGTCGCGGGCTCCGATACCGCCGTCCTGGTCAACCGCGGCTGGGTGTACTCCCCGAACGGCGCATGGGTCGACCGATCCCGCTGGCGTGAGCGCGACTCGGGTACGGTGATCGGCTACGTGGAGCAGTACGCTCCGGACGCCGGCACGACCGCTGGCGCCGACCCGCGGATCGTGCGTCGGGTGAGCCGCAGCGAGCTGGCGTCGCGGATCCCCTACCCGCTGGCGCCATACTATCTGATAGCCACCGGAGACACGGCCGGGACGGATCATCCGGTCCGGCGCGAGATGCCGGTGCTCGACGATGGGCCCCACCGCGGCTATGCCGTGCAGTGGTTCGCTTTCGCCGCGATCGCGCTGGTGGGCGCCGCGGTCGTGATCCGACGCGAGCGCCGAATGCCGTGACGCGGCGCACGGCGGCGCACGGCCCATCCGATGCAACAGTGAATCTCAGTCCCTAGATTTCCCTCCGGATTCCACGCCGAGCGTCCAATGGCCGACCACTCCGCCGCCCCCGCAGCACTCGCTTCCGAGAAGGAAGCCCGCGACGTCGCCGAGGCTGCGCGCGAGAGCGATTGGTCGGGACCCAGCTTCGTTCGCGAGCTGTTCCTCGGTCGCTTCCGCCTCGACTTGATCCATCCGCATCCCGTGGTCGAGGACCCAGCCGAGCAGGCCAGAGCGACCGCATTCCTCGCGAAGCTGCGCGATTTCCTCGAGCGCGTCGACTCGGACATGATCGACCGAACGGAGGAGATTCCCGAGTCGTACGTCCAGGAGCTGCGCGAGATGGGCGCGTTCGGGATCAAGATCCCCGCGGAGTACGGCGGCGTCGGTCTCTCGTACGCCAGCTACACCCGCGCGATCGCGATGGTCACGAGCAAGGACGGCTCCCTCGCCGCGCTTCTGTCGGCCCATCAATCCATCGGCCTGCCGCAGCCGCTCAAGCTCTTCGGCACGCCGGAGCAGAAGCAACGCTTCTTCCCACGGCTCGCCAAGGGCGCCATCTCCGCATTCGCGCTCACCGAGGTCGACGCGGGATCCGACCCGGCGAACCTGCGCACGAGCGCCACGCCGAGTGCGGACGGCAAGTCGTGGACGCTGAACGGCGAGAAGCTCTGGTGCACCAACGGCACGCGCGCCGACCTGCTCGTGGTGATGGCGCGAACGCCGGACGTCGTCGTCAACGGCAAGCCCCGCAAGCAGATCACGGCGTTCATCGTCGAGGCGAAGGCGCCCGGCGTCGAGATCGTGCATCGCTGCCGTTTCATGGGGCTCAAGGCGATCGAGAATGGCGTCGTGCGACTCACGGACGTGCGCGTGCCGAGCGAGAACATCCTCTGGGGTGAGGGCAAGGGACTGAAGCTCGCGCTCGTGACCCTCAACACCGGCCGCCTCACCCTTCCGGCGAGCTGCGCCGGCGGCGGAAAGGCGATGCTGCAGGTGGCGCGCACCTGGGCGAAGGAGCGCGTGCAGTGGGGACAGCCGATCGGGAAGCACGAGGCGATCGCCCAGAAGCTCGCGCTCATGGCGGCCAACACCTTCGCGATGGAGGCCGTCGCCGAGCTGGCCGTTGCCCTGGCCGAGCGCGGCAAGTACGACATCCGCCTCGAGGCGGCGATCGCGAAGATGTGGAACACGGAGACCGGCTGGCGCATCGTGGACGACACGCTGCAGATCCGCGGCGGTCGCGGCTACGAGACGGCGGACTCCCTGCGGGGTCGCGGTGAAGCCGGAATCCCCGTCGAGCGCGCGATGCGCGACTTCCGCATCAATCTGATCTTCGAGGGCTCGTCGGAGATCATGCGGCTGTTCATCGCTCGTGAAGCGGTCGACCACCACTTCAAGACGGCCTTCGCGCTCGTCGACAAGGAGTCGTCGGGCAAGGAGAAGTTCGCCGCGCTCGGACGCGTGGCGAAGTTCTACCCGGGCTGGTACCTGTCGCGCTGGCTCGGCCGCGGCGTCGTTCCCGGGAGCTTCGGCGAGTTCGGCACGCTGGCGAAGCACCTCCGCTGGGCGGAGCGCCGCACGCGCCACCTCGGCCGGATGCTCTTCCACGCGATGGCGCGTTTCGGTCCGAAGCTCGAGCGGCGACAGATGGTGCTCTTCCGCGCGGTGGATATCGGCGCCGATCTCTTCGCGATGACGGCGGCGTGCGTGCGTGCGCGGATGCTCGCTCAGCAGGGCAACCACGAGGCCATCGAGCTCGCCGATCTCTTCTGTCGCGAGGCACGGCAGCGCATCCGGACGAACTTCTCGCGTTTCTACGGGAAGAACGACAGTGCCATCTACCGGGTCTCCCAGCGAGTGCTGGCCGGCCAGCACGAGTGGCTGGAAGAGGGGATCGTCGGGATCATGCAGGAGACGCCGGCGCCGAGTGGATCGAAGGGTGGCCGAGCGACTCAGGAGCTTCGCCGCACCGAGGGCGTCGGGGTCGCTTGACGGTGCGCTCCCGGGAGCGTCATTTGTTTACGGAGGAGCCGAGCGTGTAGCGCGCTCCGACGGAGTTGGGCCTGCGCGAGGGCGATGGAGCTCGGACGCACGGTGAGGGGCGACGCAGCCTCGCCCGCAGTGACCGTGCGACAGTGAAGTGGAATGCAGCGAGTGTGGTTGATCATCAGTGCCGCGATCGTGTCCGCCGCGGCGGCGTGCAGGACGCCTGCGCGCATGAGTGAGACGGATGCCGAGCGGCTCTCGGGCTGCTTCCGCCGCATCTACGGCGACGGACCTCCGCTCGGTGGCGCGGGGAGCGTGAGGTACACGCTCACCACCGACGCGGGCGCGACGACGCTGCTCGAGGTGAGCCCGGCGCTGCTGGACAGCGCGGGCGGCCCGTCGCGCCTCGACGGGGCGCGAGTGAGCGTGGTGCTGGCTCCCGCGCGGGACTCTTCGACGGTTCGCGCGCGAACGGCACAGGTCCGTGCCATCCATCGCGATCCTGGAAGCGCGGGCGCGCCATGCTGACCGGCGCACGTCCGATCGCGCGCGCGGCGCTCACGGTGCTCGCCGCGCTCACCCTGCATCTGACGGCCGCGTCGTCGCTCTCGGCGCAGGCGCGCAGCGGCTGGTTCCACGTCGTGTACGTGGATGCTCCCCGCGGTCAGCGTCCTCCGCCACCGCTCCATGGGCTCGTGGATGCGCAGGGGCGCTTCACGCGCCTCGTGGTCGACGACGTCGCGCTGCGAGCGGCGGGCGGGCCGCGGGCGCTCGACGGGCGGAGGGTCAGCGTCTCTGGCAGTCAGTTGCCGGACGCCGCGCCGGCGCCGGGAGCATCCGCTGCAGTGCCGGAGTTCCGTGTGAGCAGCCTACGATCGCTGGAGGCGATCGCCGTGGAGTTCCCACCGAGTCCCTCGGCCGGCTCGGCGGTCGACAATCGGCCGTACGTGATGCTGCTCTGCAACTTCTCCGATCAGCAGTACCAGCCGAAGCCGAAAAGTTGGTATGACGCCATCCTCGGGCCGACGCGCCCGAACATGGGACACTACTTCGACGAGCTGTCGTTTGGTCGGCTCAGCCTCGCGGGAAGCGCCGCGGTCGGATGGTTCACCCTCCCGCACCCATACCTCTACTACTACCCCAGCGGCGGCCAGTCACTCCAGTTCAGTGCTCTGCTCAACGACTGCGTCGCCGCTGCGGACACGCAGGTGGACTTCACCCGGTTCTCCGGCATCATCGTGCAGCACAACGGAGTGCCCGGCTGGGCGTACGGCGGGAGGTACACGCTCACGCTCGACGGGCAGACGCGCACCTTCGGCGTCACGTGGATGCCGCAGAGCGGCGCCCCGCAGCTCGCCCACGAGATCGGACATTCACTGGGCTTCCCGCACTCGAGCGGCGGCTACGACCAGGTGTACGACTCGCGCTGGGACGTGATGAGCAACTCGTACCCGTACTTCGACCCCTCGCTCAGTCCCCCTGACTGGCTGCAGCAGCACACCATCGCGTACAACAAGTGGTTGGCCGGATGGATCGATGGTGCGAGCCAGCTCGTGCCCACGCTCCCGAGCACCCAATCGGTGATGCTCCTGCACGCGTCCAAGCCCCAGACGTCTCCGGGCTATCAGCTCGTCAAGGTGACCAACCCGGCGGTGCCCGGGACGTTCTACCTTGCCGAAGCGAGGCAACAGGTCGGGTACGATCGGGGTGTGCCTGGCGATGCAGTCGTTCTTCACACGTTCGACCCGTCGCGCACGGAACCCGCCCATGTCGTCGACGTCGACCGGAACTACGATCCCAACGACGGGGTCGCAATGTGGACGCTCGGTGAATCGTTCGCCGACTCGCTGCTCGGCCTCACGATCGACGTCGATTCGGTCAAGGCCTCGGGATTCGGGATCACCCTCGTACGCGGCTGGCGACTCCGAATGCAGGCCACGGGGCCCGGCAGCATCGCGGGTGCACCCAACGGAGTGTGCAGCGCACGCTGCGACCACATCGCGGCGACTCGCGGTGCGACGTTCACGTTGACCGCGCAGCCAAACGCCGGTGCGCAGTTCCTCGGCTGGAGCGGTGCGTGCACCGGGACGAGCACCTGCGCCGTGGCGCTCGCCGGCAATCGCGCCGTCGTCGCCTCGTTCGCGGTGCCGGTGACGCTGAGCTCCGCGGCGCAGCGTCCGCGCGCCATCGTCGGGAGACCATACACCGACAAGCTCGTCGCCACCGGCGGACTGCAACCGATCAACTGGGCGGTCACGGGCGGCGCGCTGCCGCCGGGGGTCGCGCTAGCGTCGAGCACTGGTGTCCTCAGCGGCCAACCGACGAAGGAGGGCGTATACGACTTTACCGTGACGGCCACTTCGGGGACGCTCACCAGCCAGAAGGCGTTCACCATCGTCGCAGTCCGACCTGTGGTGATCGTGACCAACGCGGCGTTGCCTCGCGCCGTGACCGGAATGGCATACTCGCAGACGCTCGCTGCCGACGGTGGCGTCGGGACCGTGAGCTGGAGCATCTCGAGTGGCGCGCTGCCGGCCGGTCTCGCGCTCGCGCCGACGACCGGCACGCTGGCCGGCACGCCGACAGTCGCCGGCACCTACGAGTTCACCGTGCTCGCCGCCTCGGATACGCTTCGCGACACGCGCAAGCTCACTCTGAGCATCACCGCGCAGGTGGCGATCACGTCCGCGTCCCAGCGGCGCGGGGCCGTGATGGGCGCCGCCTTCGAGGACACCCTGCGGGCAACTGGAGGAAACGAGGCCTTCGACTGGCAGCTGATCGATGGCGCACCACCGCCCGGGCTCACGCTCGCTTCAGCCACTGGTGTGCTGAGCGGCGTTTCGACGACGAGCGGAACGTTCCGCTTCACGGCAGCCGCCACCTCGGACGGCATCACCGCCCAGCGCGAGTTCGAGCTGACGGTGGGGAAGCCGACGCTCGCCGTGAGCGCAGTGTTGGATCTACTGCTCGGCGGTAGCTCGTCGCTCACGCCGGCCGACCGGGGCTTCCTGGACCTGCTCGGCAATCGGAACGGCCGCGTGGACCTCGGCGACGTCCGTGCGTGGCTCGTGGACATCGCCGCCTTGCCCGCGGGCGCCCCGCCCAGCGAGTCGATGGCGGCGCTCACGCGTCTGCGCGAGCAGCAGTCGGCCATTGCGAGCCCGAGAACCACACGCACTCCCGCTGCGACCGAGAGTCGCGGCGCCCGACCGTGAATCCCATGACACACGTTCCATCGATACTGATGCGTCGCACTCGTGTCCTCGTGCTCGCGGGCGCCGCGGTCACGTGGTCCTGCGGCGGTGGCGGCGAGAGCGGCATCGCGCCGACGGAGTCTCCCAGTCAGCCCCCGGTACAACCGACGGTGCCAAGCGCGGTCCCGGGTACGCTGACTGCCCGCCTGGTCACGCCATATACGGACGACGGCGCGATCCTTCTCGACATCACCGGCCCTGCACCCGCCGCCGAGATCGTAGCGGCAGCGCAGGGCGCGGTCGTCCATGCGAGGGCCAACGGCAACACGACGCGTGTTGCCGTGTTCGGATCGCTCGGCAGCGGGGCGCTCGTGCGCTTCTCGGTGCCCGACGTGAACGCCGCGCAGCAGTTCAGCGCGCAGGTGACCGAAGCGTCGGACAGAGCGAGCGCGTTGAGGGCGAGCGTGACCGGCTATCAGGTCACGATCGCCCCCTGAGCGGTCAGTTCGAGCGCAGCGCCTGCGACTTGAGCTGCTCGTTCGCGAAGATCGCCACCTCGACGCGGCGGTTCTTCTGCCGGTTCGCCTCGGACTCGTTCGAGGCGATCGGCTCGGCCTCGCCGCGACCAGTCGAGCGGAGACGCCCGCGCGCGACACCCTGTGATGCGAGGTAGTTCGACGCCGCGGCGGCGCGACGCTCCGACAGCGTCATGTTGTAGTCGTCCGGCCCCGTCGCGTCCGTGTGGCCAACGATCATCAGATCGGTGTTCGGATACTTCTCCAGGCTGGCGGCGAGCGTCGCGAGGTTTTGCCGCGCCGGCGCGCGCAGCACGTCGGAGTCGTAGTCGAACAGCAGTCCGGACTCGAAGGTCACCTGGAGCCCTTCGCCCACGCGCTCGACGATCGCGCCCGGGATGTTCTGCTTGATCTCCTTCGCCTGCTGATCCATTTGATGCCCGATCACGGCACCCGCGGTCCCGCCGACCGCCGCGCCGATGATCGCGCCCTTGGCAGTCGATCCGTTCGCGCGGCCGATCACGGCACCGACGGCCGCCCCGGTTCCCGCGCCGATGATCCCGCCCCGCTCCTTCTTGTTCAACGACGCGCAGCCACTCGAGGCGAGTAGGGTGGCGAGCATCGGGATGACCATGACAGAGTGACGCATTGGTTGAGCTCCTTGCAGAAGATGTGAGATCCTTCGCAGTGAACTACACCTCAGTGATCTCGCGGTGCCGCCGCAGCGAGCGCGACAAAGCGGATGGGCCTTCCAATCTCTCCGGCTCGCGCTCTCGAGGCGCATTCCGGGGGCCGACAACTGGTGCCGCGTACCTGCTACGTCAGTCGTACTCGGTACTTCAGTGACCGTTCACTCCACTGTGTATCCCTCGTCCGAGATCAACTCGCTGATCTCGTCCAGCGAGATCTTCGACCGGTCATAGTGAAGGTCCACCGCCCCGACCACGACCTTGTCCACGCGTACGCCCGGCGTCTTCCGCAACCGGCCGTCGATCGCGCGCACGCAGTGCTCGCAGGTCATCCCCTCGATGTTCAGATGCACCGCTTCCATCGTCGCCTCTCTCGAGCTGTGAAGTGTGATCGACGAATCCGATCGCGTCGCGCCAGGTTCACGCCACCGCCGGTGCGTCGGATCGCGGCGGCAGGTTCAGGATGATCACCGCCGCGGCGACGAGTATGCCTCCCGTCATCGTTCGTGCCGCCAGCGGCTGCGACAGCACGATGCTCGCCAGCAGCGCGCCCCAGAACGGTTCCACGGTGCTCACGATCGCCGTCCGCACCGGTCCGATCGTGGCGAGGCCGCGCAGAAAGCATACGAACCCGATCACCGTGCACACCACGGCGAGCAGCGCGACGGAGAGCCACACTTGGGCGGGCTGGCCGAGCGCGAGGCCGCCGCTCGCCACCGCCGCTGCGCCCATCATCGCCGCCGCCCCCAACGACGTGAACATCGTCGTGAGGGCCGGAGGAAGCTCGCGGCCGAGGTGGCCGATCATCGGGATGTAGAGCGCGTAGAGCAGCGCTGCGCTCAAGGCGAGCGCGACGCCGGGTGCCGCCGCAGTCGAGCTGCCCGTTCCCGGCAACCCGACCATCACCGCGATGCCCGCCAGCGACAACGCCAGTGCGACCGTGCGAGTGGCGGTGAGCGGCTCCGTTCCGCGCAGTGCGGAGATCACCGTCACCCATGCCGGGTAGGTGTAGAAGAGAAAGATCATCGTCGCGGTGGAGACATACTGCAGCGCGCTCAGGCTGAGCCCCGCGATGACCGCCTGTCCTCCACCGGCCAGCACCACGACCCGCAATCCGCGCCGGGCGTGGCGCCGCACCATCGCCGGTCCGCCCGCGACGATCACGAGCAGCACGGCGGCGATGAGGTAGCGCCACGTGAGCACCTCCACCAGGCGCGCACCGGCCCGCGTCGCGACCGTCACGAGGATCGCGATCGATCCGAAGCAACACGCGCTGAACGCGACGAGCAGGGTCGCTCGGCCAACGCTCGTCCTCGGCGCGGCGCCGTCGGTCGTCGTGCGGCTCACCGCAGCAGCAGCAGCCAGGCGACGCCGAAGTAGATGCTCAGCCCCGTCACGTCCACCAGCGTCGCCACCAGCGGCGCCGACGCGCTCGCCGGATCGAAGCCGACTCGGCGGAGCAGGAAGGGCAGCATCGATCCGGCGAGCGAGCCGAATGCCACGATCCCGACGAGCGAGCAGCCCACGGTGAGTGCCACCTGCTCCCACGCGTGCGTCGGCGATCCGTAGTCGAACCACCCCATCTGCTGCCACAGCGCGATGCGCAGGATGCCGATCACGCCGAGGATCACGCCGAGCACGAGCCCGGACGGCAGCTCGCGGAGCGCGACCCGCCACCAGTCTTTGAGCGTCACCTCGCGCAACGCCATCGCGCGCGTGATGAGCGACGTGGCCTGCGATCCCGAGTTGCCGCCCGAGCTCACGACGAGCGGGACGAACAGCGTCAGCGCCGCCACGGCTTTCAGCTCCGCGTCGAAGTGCTGCATCACCGACGTCGTCATCATCTCGCTCACGAGCAGGATGCTCAGCCAACCGGCGCGCTTCTTCATCATCGTGAAGATGCCGATCTGCATGTACGGCTCGTCGAGCGCCTGCAGACCGCCGAACTTCTGCACGTCCTCGGTCTGTTCCTCCTGGATCGCGTCGATCACGTCGTCGACGGTGATCACTCCCATCAGGTGCCCGGACTCGCTCACGACGGGAACCACGACGAGATCATAGTTCGAGATGACCCCGGCCACCTCCTCGCGGTCGGCGTTCGGCGACACGGACTTGGGCTCCGTCCACGCGACCTCGGCGAGGGCGGCGCCCTCCGGCGCCGCGAGCAGCTCGCGCAGCGACAGCACCCCGGCGAGACGGCCCTGGTCGTCCGTCGTGTACACGGCGTGCATGGCCTCGCGCTTCTCGCTCCGCGCGATCACGCGCACGCGACGCAGCGCTTCCTCCACCGAGGTGTTCGCCTCCACCGACACGTACTGGGTGGTCATCAATCCACCCGCGGAGTCCGGATCGTACTTGCGCAGCTCCTCCGTCTCGCGCCGCGCGACGTCCGGCATCTCCTCGACGATCTCTTCGGCGCGCTCCTCGTCGAGCTCTTCGAGGACGTCGGCGCGCTCGTCGGGATTCATCTCGGTGACGAGCGCCGCTGCCTGCTCGGCGGTCATCGCCTCGAGCACGCGGGCGCGCAGCTCCTCGTCGAGATACTCCAGCACGTCGGCGGCCCGCTCTCGCGGCAGCGCCGCGAGGAACACCGGCACCTGCTCGAACGGCATCGCCTCGGCGACGTCCGCCAGGTCGGCCGGATGCAGCTCCTCCGTCTCCGCCGCGATCTGCGACGGCGACTCCTCGAGCAGCGAGAGGATGTCTGGTGCGAGGAGAGCGCCGATCGGACGACGCTCTTCCGGAGTACGCTGGGATGGCGTCATGCGACGTCCTCGGCGGCGATGGAGAGGGCGAGCCCGACAAAGTAGGACGTGGCCCCGCGCCGACACAACCCGCGACGTGCGGCTCGCTAGATCACCGGCAGCGTCCGTCGCTCTTCCGCCGCGAGCACCGCCTCGTAGCCCGCTACCGCGATGGCCGCGCGCAGCGCATCGACGGTGGCGCGGCCATCGTGCTCCACCACCACCGCGCCGATGTCGACGTGAGCCGAGAGGATCCCGTCCACCGGCGTGAGCGCGGTGAACACGGCGTTCACGCAGTGCTGGCAGCTCATCCCGAGGACGCGAAGGCGCGTGCGCATGAGTGGAATATTAGCTTCCGCGCATGCCCACCGTCGCCTTTCTCGGACTCGGCGCGATCGGTCGCCCGATGGCCGCACGCCTCGCCGCTGCATCCGACATCTCGCTGGTCGTCTGGAACCGCACTGCGGAGCGCGCGCGTGCATTCGTTGCCGCGTCGGGGGCGCGCCACGCCGCGAACCCCGCCGACGCCGCGCGCGGCGCTGACGTCGTGATCACGTGCTTCCCGGTCTCCGCCGACGTCGAGGCCATCCTCGACGGCGCCGACGGCCTGCTCGCCGGATTGGCGAGTGATGCGCTGCTCGTGGACTGCACGTCCGGCGACCCGGCGACGTCGCGCCGCATCGCCGCCCGGCTCGCCGATCACGGGGTCGGATTTCTCGATGCCCCGGTCAGCGGCGGGACGATCGGGGCGGAGCAGGGGACGCTCACCGTGATGGTGGGTGGCGACGCCGCGCTGCTCGATCGCGCGCGGCCCGTGCTCGAGGCGTTCGGCAAGAAGATCGTCCACTGCGGCGACGTCGGTGCGGGCGATGCGCTCAAGGCGGTGAACAACGCGCTCCTCGCCGTACACGTGTGGAGCACCGCCGAGGGGCTCGCCGCGCTCGCGAAGGCCGGCGTGAAGGCCGACGTCGCGCTCGACGTCATCAACGCATCCAGCGGCCGCTCCAACGCGTCGATGAATCTCTTTCCCGAGCGCGTGCTGACGCGCGCCTTCCCGCGCACCTTCCGCCTCGCCCTGCTCGACAAGGACGTCGGCATCGCCGCAGGTGTCGCCCGCGAACAGAAGGTCCCCGCACCACTGCTTCAGCTCACCGCGGATCTCTTTCGCGTCGCCCACAACGCCCTGGGCGAGGAAGCGGATCACGTCGAGGCGGTGAAGGTGATCGAGGAGTGGGCGGGAGTGGAGATCCGACAGTGAGTTGGTTGGTTGGATCGTGGGCTCGTTGGTCGGTTCCGTCGTCATCCCGAGCGAGCGCAGCGAGTCGAGGGATCTGCACCTCTCAACGCACCGACCAACCAACTAGCGATCCAACTCACTAACTCACCTTCTTTCGACTGACCAACGTCCTCTCCAGGGCGGGCAGAAATATCTCGTACTTCGACCCCGGGCTCCACAGCACCCATCCGTCGTAGCCGGCGTCGTAGGCGCCCTTCTTCTGCGCCTCGATCTCGGCTGGTCCATACGGTGGCTTGCCCAGCGTGAACGCCTGCAGCCAGGGCCGAACGTGCTCCGGCGTCGTGATGCCGAGCTTCTTGTCGCGCTCCCGTGCGCGCGTGATGGCGATCCTGATCACGTTGTATGGGTCGGCGTTCGGCGAGGCGAGTCCGAGGCTGCCGCGCGGGTAGTGCGACGGATAGACCATCGGCAGCACGACGTCGACCGTCGGCGAGATCTTCTCCCACGACTGTCCCACCTCGAGCGCCCCGCCGACGGTCGTCACGAGTCCGAAGATGTCCGCCGTCGTGCGCACGCCGAGCTTGTCGTAACGCGCGTCCGCCTCCTTCAGGAAGGCCGCGAGCACGTCCGGCTTGGCCACGCCGTTGCTCCCCGGGAAGACCTGCTTCGGCAGTGAGGCGTACGGCTCGGGGAAGCGGATGTAATCGAACTGGATCTCGCCGAATCCCATCTTCGCCAGCTCTTCGCCCACGCCGACGTTGTAGCTCCACAGGCCGCGGTGATACGGGTTCACCCAGGCGAGCCCCTGCTTGTCGCGCCAGATCGAGTTGTCCTGCCGGCGGATCGTCCAGTCGGGATGGTTCCGCGCCGTGACCGAGTCCTTGAACACCACCAGCCGCGCGATCGGCAGAATCTTGTGGGCGCGCAGCGTGTCGAGCATCGCTCGCAGGTCGCGCACGGTGCCCGCCGTGCCCGCGTTGCGCGCGAACTCCGGGTTCGACGACTTGTAGTTCAACCCGAACTCGTCCTTCATGTCGATGACGAAGGCGTTGATCTCCGTCTCGTCGGCCATCTTGATGAGCTGCCGCATCCGCTTGGTGCTCTGCGCCGCGAATCGATTGACGTAGAGTGCGCGGACGACCGGGAACTCCTTGTCGACGTCGATCGGTCCGACGTCGGCAGGAGCGCCGGCATCCGGCGCGCTCCGCACGCTCCCCGCCGCGGAGTCCCGCCGCTGTTCTCCCGCCGCCGACGTCGCGCTCTTCGCCGGCGACGCGCTACTGGTCGCGCCGGAGGCGCCGCCCTCGGCGACCGGCGGGTTCGCGGCGCGTTCGGCCGCCGTGGAGCAACCGATGAGCGACGGGGAGAGAAGGAGCAGGGCGACTGCGGCGAGGCGAGCGAGCACGGGCCGATTCCAAGGGCGAAGGTGGGCGAACAGGCCAATCGGCGTCGAACGAGATCGCAGCTTTCGCGCCGAATGTGCCGTCCGCCCGACCTATATTTCTACCGAATGTATCTCCCCACTCTGTATCCGCTGCCCCGCCTCCGGTTTCGCGTCGTCGTGGCGCTCTGTCTCGTCGCCGCTGCCGTGGCGTGCCGCGGCCCGGCGCCAGACGCTGGCCGGCCGCCAGCCGTGGACTTCGTGCTTTCGGCGGGTGACTCCTCGTATTGGGTCACGAGCGCCAATGGTGCGGTGCGCGTCCGCGGAGCGCCCCTCCAGCTCGCCCGCGTCGATGGGCGCTTCTACGAGCTGTACGTCACCGACGACGACCGCTCGTACGAGGACGCGGTGCTCATCGGCCAGCGCATCTACCGGCGGGACCTGATCACCGGCGATTCGCTCCTCGTCTACGAGGACACCGTCGTGCCCCGGCTGGCCGCGCAGTATGCTCGTCTCCATCCCGGGGACGTCCGGCTTCAGCCGAGCGACGAGGCAGACGAGGATCCTCTCTGGCGCGCGACGACGACCATCGAGCTGGTCGACCTGCACGGCCCCTTCCTCTCGTTCTCACTCCACGCCGACGTCGAGCGCGACGACGCCGGTCCCTGGCATACGAGTCGGCGAGGAGTGATCGACCTGTCCACCGGGCGACCAGCCACCCTCGCGCGCGTCGCGGGAGGTGATCCGTCTCACATTCTGAAGCGGCGCAACCTCGCCGTGGCCGCCGTGGTGGACTCCGTCCGCGCGGGAGGCGATCGGATCGATCGTGCCCGCACCGCGTCGCTGCTGCGCGCCTACTATCTCGACCCGAGTGGCTTCATGCTGACCACGATCGACGGTGGGCTGGCCGTGGCCTACGCCCTCAGTGGGCATGGTGCCGGAGACGAAGGACAGCTGCTCGAGCTTCCACCGATCGCCATCGGCGAGCCGACTTGGTGGAGCGAGGCCGTCCACACGCTGCCCGTGCCATCCGCCGACGGATCCCGACAAATCTGGCGGCATGGCCGGTACGAGGTCGTGGCGCGACAGGACTCCAGTGCGAGCGTCTCTCGCCTCCTGCTCCGCGACAGTACGTCGCGCGAGTGGCCCGTGGGACACGTGCCGGTGCCAGTCCAGCGTATCTACTGGCTCGACCAGCCGCCGATCGATACGACAGCGCGGCGTGCGCTGTCGCGGGCCTTCGACCAGGCGGCACTCTACGACGAGGCGGTGCGGGCGGCTTCGCTCCCCCGGCGCCCAGCCGGCGCCTTCATCCGCCTCGCGCGCGGTCGGCAGCATGCGTGGGGATCGTCACGTCCACATCTCCACCACCGCACATGAGCCCACGGCACCACGACTCGTCCACACCGAAGTCGCCGCTCGCCTCCGAGGCGGTCGTGGCGGACCTCATGATGCCGCACCAGGCCAACGGGCTGCGAAGGCCGTCCGTATTCGGGGGTGTGATCATGAGCATGGTGGACCGATGCGCCGCGCTCAGCGCCATGCGCCACGCCGGTGGCCAGGCGACGACGCTCTCGATCGACCGGATCCTGTTCAAGGAGCCGATCCACGTCGGCGAGCTGGTGGAGGTCCGGTCTCGCGTCGTGCACGTGGGACGCACCTCGATGTCCGTGCTGGCCAACGTCTTCGCCGAGAACATCGCCACAGGTGAGCGGCGTCACACGAACGAGTGCTGGCTCACCTTCGTCCATCTCGATCAGTCGGGGAAGCCGGCCGCCGTGCCGCCGCTTCGCCTGGACACCGAGGAGGACGAGATCCTCTACGCCCAGGCCGCTCGTCGGCGCGAAGCCTCGCTTGCCGAGCGCGCGTGATCGCCGACATGATCGTCGTGCGCCGACGTCGCGTCGCGACGTCGGCGCACGGTCGGAGTGTCCCGCGGCATCCCCGATGCGGTTAGGTTTCAGGTCATGAAGCTCTTCACGGTCGATCACGCCAACCGGACCCTCCCCCTCGTCCGCCGCATCGTCGAGGACGTCGTGCGGGAGCATCAGCAGTGGCAGGAGACGATCGCCGAACTCGACGTGCTCGTGGTCGAGGCGCGCTCCGATCTCCCCGATCCGCGAATCGTCGCACTCGAGCGTCGCGCCCAGGACATCGCGCGCGAGATCGACGCCTTTCAGACCGAGCTGGAGTCGCTGGGCATCCAGCTCAAGGACCGGCGCATCGGTCTCGTCGATTTTCCGAGCGAGCTCGATGGCCGGCGGGTGCTGCTCTGCTGGCGGCTGGGCGAGCCGTCCGTGCAATTCTGGCACGACGAGGACGCCGGCTTCGCCGGCCGCCAGCCGCTGTCGCCGACGCTCGTCGGCTGACCTCCGCACTCCCTCACCATCCCGATGAAGAAGACCTATAGGGCGCCGGACGGCACGGACTGGCACGTCATCGTCCAGGCGCCTGGTTCCAGCAACGCGATGATTCTCTTCCGTCACCCGGACGGCCGGAGCTCGCGCCTCGATCGGTACAACTGGATCATCAGCCGCGGCCCGGAGTCGCGAAGCGTCACTTCTCGCCTCGACCCCGAGAAGGTCCTCGACCAGCTCGACGCCGGCACCATCATGCGACTCTTCCAGCGCTCGATGCCCGTGAGCCGCCAGGATCCGTTCCGCACGCCGGAGCCGCATCCGGCAGCTTGAGGCAGTGCCCCTATCTGTACGCGACCTCCACCTCGAGCCCGTCCCGCCCCACCAGCACCGCGCCCTGGAAGCACTCCCGTGCTTCCTTCCCCAGCTCCGCCGCGTCGCGCGAGTAGCGCGCGGAAAAGTGCGTGAGCACGAGCGTGGTCACCCCGGCGTCGCGCGCGACGATCGCCGCTTCACGCGCGGTCGAGTGCCCCGTCTCGACCGCGCGCTCTGCCTCCTCATCGCCGAACGTCGCTTCGTGGATCAGGAGATCCGCACCTCGTGCGGCATCGATCGTACCCGCGCACGGCCGCGTGTCGCCCGTGATGACCACGCGCCGCCCGGGACGCGGCGCGCCCACCAGCACCGAGGGCTCGATCACGCGTCCGTCGGGCAGCGCCACCGCGCGCCCACGATGAATCTCTCCCCAGAGCGGCCCCTCGGGCACCCCGAGCTCGCGCGCGAGCTCGGGATTGAAT
>DATFOL010000324.1:0-14663 GCA_035265545.1 Gemmatimonadaceae bacterium
TACCCCGACGTGATCTGGAACCGGCCCGAGGAAGCGGACGAACTGCTCGGCTTCCTGCTCGGCGCGTTCGACGAGCTGCGGACGTTCATGGCCGCCGCCGCGGCGGCTGGCGACTCGGTGGTGATCACGATCTCGTAACTCGTCACGCCCGCCGCCCAACCCTTTCGCGGGATCGAGTGTCGATCGGGTGAGACGGGCGGGTGGTGCGCACGACGATTGACGGCGGCAGGGAGAATTTCCTTGACCGCCATCCACCCGCTCCGTATATAGCCTACAGATTCTGTAGACACTACCTGAAACCCTTTTCGGCGCTGCTGGAGGCCGCATGGCCGGTCCACTCCCCCTGGTGAGAGGCACCCTCGACGCGCTGGTGCTGAAGGCGCTCGCCTGGACGCCCATGCACGGCTTCGAGATCACTACCTGGCTCGAGGACCGCTCGGGCGGCGAGCTCGGAGTGCAGGACAGCGCCCTCTACCAGGCGCTGCACCGCCTCGAGGCACGCGGCCTCGCCAAGGCGACATGGGGGGTGACCGAGAACAACCAGCGCGCCCGCTACTACCGGCTCACCGACGCCGGTCAGGCGCACCTGGCCGCCGAGACCGCGACCTGGGTGCGCTACGCCGCGATCGTGACGGGCATCCTGACCGCGCCGGTTCCCGCCACTTCCAAACCGCGCTGAGGAGCCGGACGCCCATGGCATTCCCTAACCGTTCCGACATCCGGCCCGGCATCCAGCGTCTCTTCCGGCTCGCGGTGCGTCGAGACGATCTCGCCCAGGCCGAGGTCGACGAGGAGATCCGCCTCCACCTCGAGCTCAGAGCCGCGCAACTGACGCGCGAGGGGCTCAGCCCCGAGGCCGCACGCGCCGAAGCCGAACGGCGCTTCGGTCCACCCGACGAGGCGCGGACGCGCCTTCATGCCTCGGCGCAGCGCCGGGAGAATCGTATGCACCTGCGAGAGCTCATCGATTCAGCACGAGGCGACCTCCGCGTCGCCATTCGCGGACTCCGGCGCGCACCGGGCCTGGTGGCGACCGCGGTGCTGTCGCTCGCGCTCGGCATCGGCGCGAACGCGGCGATCTTCTCGCTCTTCGATCAACTGCTCGTGCGCCCGCTTCCGGTGCCGCACCCCGAGCAACTGGTCAAGCTCGTCGTCCTGGGACCTCGCGGCGGTGGGAGCGCGTGCGGCGAGGTGGGCGAGTGCGACGAGGTGTTCAGCTACCCGATGTTCCGCGATCTGGAGCGCGCGCGCGCCGGGTTGACGGGAATCGCCGCGCACACGCTGATCAACGCCAGCCTCGCCTATGGCGACCAGACGATGCACGGCCGCGGGGTGCTGGTGTCGGGCGGATACTTCTCCGTGCTGGGTCTTCGGACCGCACTGGGGCGCCTGCTCCAGTCGTCGGACGACCAGACGCTCGGCGGACCTCCCGTGGCGGTGCTGGGCTACGGGTACTGGCAGGCGCAACTCGGCCGAGATCCGGGAGTGCTGAACCGCACGATCATGATCGATGGGCAGCCGGTCACCATCGTGGGCGTCGCCCCGCGCGGCTTCGATGGCACCACCCTCGGCGTGCGGCCGCAGGTGTATCTGCCGCTCTCCATGACGAAGCAGATCGCCCACACGATGGACGGCATGAACGAGTTCGACACCAACCGCCGGTTCCACTGGCTGTACGTGTTCGGACGAATTCCGCCGAGCGGCGGCGTGGAGCAGGCGCTCGCGGGGCTCAGTGCCGTCTACGCGCCGATCATCAGAGAAGTCGAGGCGCCGCTCCAGGAAGGGCTGACCGAGCAGGAGATGGCCGAGTTCCGCCGCGCGGGGCTCGCCCTGGAGCCCGCCGCGCGCGGGCAGAGCACACTTGCGGAAACGGTGCGCACGCCGCTCGTGCTGCTCTTCGCCGTGGCGGGGGTGGTGCTGCTGATCGCCTGCGCGAACATCGCGAACCTTCTCCTGGTGCGCGGCGCGACGCGCGGGATGGAGGTGGCCGTCCGACTCTCGTTGGGTGCGGGACGGCGGCGCGTGATCATGCAACTCCTCACCGAGTCGATGGTGCTCGCCGTGCTCGGCGGGGCGGCAGGGCTCCTCGTCGCACACGGAACGCTGAGGCTCGCGGCATCGATCCTTCCACCGGAAGCCATCTCCGCCGTCCACCTCGGGCTGCGCTGGCCGATGGTGCTGTTCGCTCTGGCGCTGACGATCGGGACGGGGCTCGTCTTCGGATTGTTCCCCGCCTTCCACAGCACGCGCGAGGGTCTGGTGACCACGATCCGCGCCAATGCGGGTCAGATCGCCGGAGCGCGCTCCACGCTGCGCTCGCACACGGTGCTCGTCGTCGGGCAGATCGCCCTCTCGACGGTACTGCTCGTCGCGGCGGGCCTCTTCATCAAGAGCCTGCGCAACGTCACCAGGGTGGAGCTCGGGCTCGCGGTGGATCGACTGGCCACGTTCACCATCTCGCCCGAGCTGAATGGCTATTCGCCCGAGCAGAGCAGGCAGCTGTTCCAGCGGCTGGAGACCGAGCTCGCGAGCGTGCCCGGTGTCACGGGAGTCACGTCCGCGCGGGTCGCGCTCTTCACCGGTGGCGGCTGGAGCACCGGTGCCCGAGTCGAGGGCTTCAAGGATGAGCCAGGGGTCGACAATGGCACGATGATCAACCTGATCGGCCCGGGATACTTTCGGACACTCGGCATCCCACTCCGGTCGGGACGCGAGTTCACGGCCGCGGACCGCGAAAGGACGTCGCGTGTCGCGATCGTGAACGAGACCTTCGTGAAGAAGTTCGGTCTCGGGCGCGATGCGATCGGTAAGCGCGTGGCGGTCTGGGGCGACAAGGAGCTCAACATCCAGATCGTCGGCGTGGTGGGAGACGCGAAGTACCAGGCCGTGAAGGACCGGCTGCGAGCGGGCATCTACACGGCGCACCTGCAGGACGGAAAGCTCGGGACGGTCACCTACTACATCCGTACCGCCGGTGATCCCGCGCAGGTGCTGCGTCACGTCCCCACGGTGATGTCGCGAGTCGACCCGAGCGTCCCGGTGCGCGAGCTCAAGACGCTACCGCAGCAGGTCCGAGAGAACGTGTCCCTCGACCGGATGATCGGCACGCTCGCCACCGCGTTCGCGGTGCTGGCGACGCTGCTCGCGGCCGTAGGCCTCTACGGTGTATTGGGCTACTCGGTGGCGCAGCGCACGCGCGAGATCGGCGTGCGCATGGCGCTCGGCGCCGACCAGTGGAACGTGCGTGGGCTGGTGCTCCGGCAGGTGGCGTGGATGACGCTGGTCGGGAGCACGTTGGGGGTGATCACGGCGCTCGTGGTCGGGCGTTCGGCGCGGTCGCTGCTCTTCGGGCTCGACGAATACGATCCGGCATCGGTCGCGCTCGCCGCCGCGGTGCTCGCGGCGGTGGCGCTCGGCGCGGCGTACCTACCCGCACGGCGGGCCTCGCTCGTCGACCCGCTGAGCGCGTTGCGCGCGGAGTAGCGACCCGACGCGTCGTCGTTCGCACCCGATCCAACCCGCGCGGCAGACATGCAGCGGCAGATGCGTCAGCGGGCGCACCCTCTCCGCGATCGTGAGAGACGACTCCTTTCCCGACCTCACGGCTCGATCGTGGGTCGTCGCCGGCGATAGCGGATCCGCGTGGCGGTCGACCAACTGCCGCTGTCGCTCCGGAGGCTGGCATCGACGACGACGTGAAGCGAGTCGGCCGCAAGCACGCGGATCGTGCCGCGCACGTCCCCATATCCGCCCCGCACAGGGTGCGTGAAGCGCTGGTACACGGCGCGAACGAGCGGGTCCGGAAGCGTGAACACCGCACCCGGTCGCACGCGCGCCGAGTCGGTCTGCCAGAGCAAGGCGCCGCCCGACCAGACGAACGGAATGGGGTAGTGCACCATACGTCCGTTCTCGAACACCACCTGGGAACCGGGCGCCGCCGAGAGGAACCCCGCCGGTCCGGTCGCGATGGTCGCCTGCGGGTAGAACGCCACTCGGCGCTGTACGCATCCGAGCGTGGTGACGAGCAGCACGAGCAGGACACGCGCGGTCATCGACGCGCATCACGCGAGGCGGCGCCGATGCGCACGTCCGGACGGCGGAATCGCCGGTAGGGCGACGCGACGCGCGCGTAGTGATCATCCGGGGATGATGGTCTCACAGGTGTCGCGAGAGCTACGTGTCGGTAAGGCTCACTTGGACGAGAGGACGAACGCGTTGCCGTCAGGGTCCTTCATGATGACCGAGGTCCCCCACTCCTGGACCTGCGGTGGCGCGGTGAACTCCACGCCTTTGGCTCGCAGCTCCTCGTAAGTGCGCTCGACGTCATCGGCGAGGAAGGTGATGTTCGAGAAGGTTCCGATCCGATCAACATGTCCCGGCGGCGTGAAGAGCACGAGCCGCGTGTCGGCGCCGGGGATCCGAAGCTCGATCCACCGCTGCGATTCGTCGAACGGCTGGTCGGTCGCGACCGTGAAGCCGAGCCGAGTGGTGTAGAAGGCGAGCGCGGCGTCCTGGTCGCGCACCGCGATGCTGGCGAACTTGATGCCTTTGATCATTTGAACGGGAGTGCTGGTGGACGGTGAAGTCGACCCTCCCAATGTGGGTCGGCCGTCCGCCGCGACAAGTCGTGCATCGGTTGCTTTGGCACCGGACGCCATAGCATCATCTCCGCATGGCAAAGCCATCGCCCGTCTTCTGCGTCGACCCGTACGTCGTCGACACGCTCATGCACGATCTGGTCGGCCACGACCGCCGGCCCTCGGCGTTCATCGTCTATTTGTACTTCGTGCGCCAGTGCGGCTCCGTGCCCGACGGCTCCGCGCGCGCAAGCCTCGCCCAGATCGCGGAGGGCACGGGCTTGTCGCGACGGGCCGTCCAGGACGCGATCGCGCTGCTGCGGCGTCGAAAGCTGCTCGGCGTCTCGTCCGAAGGGCGGACCGCGATCCCCTCGTACGTCGCTCGCCAGCCGTGGACGGACTCGCGTCGGCGCGTCGGTGCGAGGTAGCGCCATGATCAGCACGCGCGACCTCGACGAGCTCCCCGACATCGTGTCGCTCCGCCGCCTCACGCGCTCGCTGGCGATGCTCGACGCGTTGGCGGCCGTGTACCGGCACGAACCGCTCACTGCCGCATTGATCGGACGACTCAACGGTGGCCTGTGGCTCGTCATCTTTCGCTCTCACCATCGTGGAATCGCGGATGCCCAAGCCCGATGAGCCATCGCCCGCGGCAGAACTCAATGCCGCACCCGATCGGCCGTTCTCCTCGCTCGAGCCACAGAGCCCGTCGCTCGACGATTGAGATCCGCCGCCCGTGGAAGTGAGGCGCGGGTGACCGCCGTGCGTCAACGGCTCTCGAGCTTCCGCAGCATCTCGGCGGCGTTGGTGTTCCGCGGGTCGAGCTCGAGCGAGCGTCGATAGCTCCGCATCGCCTCCGCACGGTCACCGTGCGTCATGTACGCCTCGCCCAGGCTGTCATACGCGTTGGCGGAACGGGGATACGCCGCGAGGTTCAGCTTGAAGATCTCGATGGCCTCGGGAACCCGCCCGAGCGCGAGCAGACGATAGCCGAGCGTGTTGAGCTGCACCTCGGTCACGAGGAAGTCGGGCGACTCCATGAGCGCGCGATAGGCCCGGATGGCAGGCGCGATCCCGGCGGTGGTGACGATCCGCAGCAGCGTGTCGGCGACTGGTCGCTTCGGGTGCGGGTCGTGCGGGTCGTACGGCGGCGCCTCCGGATCGTACGGAGGCAGGCCCACGCCGATGTTCACCCGCTTGCCGTCGATGAAGCGCGCACCGCTGTGGATGTCGTCGATCCTGCCCCGCTTCCAGCCGTCGGGAAAGCGTGTCCAGTGCTCGTCCTGGACGGCGTTGGTCTCCACCCGATGAAGCGGCCCGCTGCTCTGCAGTCGCTGGGTGCGATACCACTGCTGGAGCACGGTCGCGGTGGCGTGGCCGTCGCATGCGGTGAGCTCGAGGATGCTGTTGCTCATGTGGTGCGTCTGGTGCACCGCCATGAGACCGTTGAGCTGATAGGCGACGGTGCGCTCGTGGGTCCACACCTCGCCGTTCGGGAGCACGGCGTGATAGTCGGGCGCGATGAGCGAGCGGAGCGTGGTCGTGTCCTTCCGACGTACGGCCTCGTCGATCCGGCCATACTGCGCCCAGATCTCCCTCCACACGGCGACTGTAGTATCGCGAACGGGCGTCTCTGCACACGGTGGCGGAGTCCCGGCGCTCTGGTTCTGGGCCGCGAGCGACGATGCCAGCGCGAGGCAGAGCACCGCCGTCACGCGCGCGACGTGTATCGTCGCGCGTGGGCGTGGCGGGGTGAGCATCGCGCCTGAGCACACGGCCATGGTACTCTCCTGGACTGTCCGGTCCACTGACGATGGTTTTCAGAGCTGGACCCCGTCGCCCGAGGTCGCGATGGGGAGAACACTCGCATCTCCGCCTCATGGACAGTCGCATGGTCCGACAGGGTTGACATATCGGACCGTCGCCGGCAACTCGACAGCGTTGCTGTCGACGTACTCGACCGGCGAAGCGCCCCCTACCCTCCCGTCCAGATCCTCGAGTCATGCACGCCCAGCCGACCCCTGACGCAGCGATGCCGACGCGCGCCCGCACGCTCGCGCTCGTCGCGGCGTGTGCCGCCCTCGTGTTCGCTCCGCGTGTTGCAGCGGCGCAGTTCGAAGCGCCGGCGCCGCCGCTGGCGGTCCACCGGGTCGCCGGCCTAGATGTCGGGGTGCACGGCGACCTGAACGGCTTCACCCTCGGCTGGACGACTCGCCGGCTGGCGGACGACGTCGAGATCGCGACGATCACGCTGCGACGCGCCGACGCGGCGCCGCCGCCTCGCTTCTCGTTGAAGTGGCGCATCCCGTCGCACGACATGATGGGGAACTGGGCGTCCGGCCGAGGTCTCAACAAGACCATCCGTCCCGACTGGGCCGGCTCGCGCCTGCATACGTCGATGTTCTCGCAGCAGGCGCCGGTGATGACCCTGTTCACGAACGACGGCACGAACGTGTTGACGTTCGCGCTCTCCGACGCGCTGAACACCATCGTGATGGGCACCGGCGTGCGGGAGGAGGACGGCTGGAGCTACAACGAGGTGAGCTTCTTCACCGAGCCGCACAAGCGGTTGAGCGAGTACACCACGGAGCTCCGGATCGACCGGCGGCGCGTGCCCTACTTCACGGCACTGGACGACGTGTCGGGCTGGTGGGCGCGACTCCCGGGCTATGCGCCGACCACTGCACCGGAAGGCGCGAAGACGCCCGTCTACTCGACCTGGTACAACTACCACCAGAGCGTCGAATCGGGCGAGCTGCTGCGCGAGCTCGCCATCGCGAAGCCGATGGGGATGGGCATCATCATCGTGGACGACGGCTGGCAGACGCTCGACACCAGGCGCGGGTACGCCTTCACGGGCGACTGGGAGCCGCAGCGGATGCCGAACATGCGGGCGTTCGTCGACTCGGCGCACAAGCTCGGCGTGAAGGTGATGCTCTGGTACGCCGTGCCATTCGTCGGCAAGAACTCAAAGGCCGCTGCGCGGTTCAAGGACAAGGCGCTGCGATTCGACGAGCGGCTCGGCACCTACGTGGTGGATCCCCGCTATCCCGAAGTGCGACGGTATCTGATCGACACCTATGCGCGCGCGATCCGCGACTGGGGCATCGACGGCTTCAAGCTCGACTTCATCGAACGGTTCGCCGCCGATCAGACCACCGTGCTCACGGCGGAGAACGGGCGCGATTACGCGTCGGTGAACGAGGCGACCGACCGGATGATGACCGACATCATGAGCGAGCTTCGCCGGATGAAGCCCGACGTGATGGTGGAGTTTCGCCAGGCGTACATCGGTCCGCTCATCCGGAAGTACGGCAACATGCTCCGGGCGAGCGATTCGCCGAACAACTACGTCGGGAACCGGGTCAAGATCGTCGACGTCCGGCTGCTGAGCGGTACGACGCCGGTGCACGCCGACATGGTGATGTGGCATCCGACTGAGCCGCCGGAGATCGCCGCGTTCCAGCTCAACAACGTGCTCTTCTCCGTGCCACAGGTGTCGGTGAAGCTCGGCGCGAGCTCACCGGCGCATCGCGAGATGATCCGGCACTACCTCGAGTACTGGAAGGCGAATCGGGAACTGCTGATCGGTGGCAGGTTCGAGGCGTTCCAGCCGAACGCGAACTACCCCATGGTCGTCGGCTACGACTCGCAGAAGCAGATCGTCGGGCTGTACGAGGATCTCGTCGTGCGCCTGGACGCGCACCGGCCGCGCGGGAAGATCGACGTCGTGAACGGCAAGAGCACCCCAACGGTAGTGATCTCGGTGCCGGACGGCCTTGGCACCTACCGGTACACGGTGACGGACTGTCGCGGGCGCATCGTACGGCGCGGCGTCACTCGGCTGAGCAGGGGGCTGCACGAGTTCGAGGTCCCGGTATCCGGGATCCTCGCGCTGGAGAGCGGCGGACCATGACTGTCGATCATGACCTTTACACCGATGCCGACCTCTACGACCGGATCGTAGCGCCGCCCGCCGAGTCGCTCGACTTCTACCTCGCCGTCGCGCAGGGTGCGAGCGGGGAAGTCCTCGAGCTCGCGTGCGGCACGGGCCGACTGACGGTGCCACTCGCACTAGCGCTCGCGCGCGACGGTCGGCACGTGGCGGGACTGGACCTCGCGCCGGCGATGCTCGACGCGGCGCGACGCAAAGCCGCCGACGCCGGAGTCGCGATCGAGCTCACGATCGGCGACATGCGCCGCTTCGCGCTCGAGCGCCGGTTCGGCATGATCTTCGTCGCCTTCAATTCGCTCCTGCACCTCACGACGAACGATGCGCTGCGCGAGTGCTTCGCGTGCGTGCGCACGCACCTCGCGCCGGGCGGCATCTTCGCGTTCGACATCTTCAACCCGAGCGTTCGGCTCCTGGCGCGTTTGCCGGACGAGCGATCCACAGTCATGCGTTTCCTCGACGCGGAGCTCGGCGCGATCCACGTCGAGACGACGATCGACTACGATGCGGCCACGCAGGTGAGCCGGGGCGCATGGATCTTCTCGGCGCCGGGCCGGCCAGACTACCTGAGGGTGCCGCTGCATCTGCGGAGCATCTTTCCCCAGGAGCTGCCCGTGTTGCTTGCGGCCAACCAGCTCGAGCTGGTGGAGCGCCACGGCGACTTCGGGCGTGAGCCGTTCACGAGCGACAGCCCGCGTCAGGTGTGCATCTGCCGCGCAACGTCGACGAGGGAAGCGTAGCGCCGAGGCGCATCGCCACCCCAGGCGCTCAATGGAGGTGCCGCAAGGGGACGATCGATCCCTGCGCCGTCCGTGTTCGTCCCGCAGCGGTTGCCTCACACGGCCGACCACCGATGATGTGGAGCGCGTTCGCGCGTGCCGATCACTCGTGCCGAGGATGAGAACCGTGCGCCGATGGAGTCTCCTCGCGCTGACGAGCGTGCTTTTCAGCATCTCGGCGTTCGCGACTTACAGCACGAGCGATGTCACTGCACGCCAGCCTCGTCGCGAGCTACGCGAGCTACGCGAGCGTGCGAGCGTCGGGCGAGGCACCCACGTCTCGCAGGTCGAGGGCGTCGCCGTCAGCCGGGACGGCCGGTTCCTCGCTACGGCGGACAATGGCGGCGTCCTGGCCGTGTGGCAGCTCGTGCACGACGCGGCGAGCGACACGCCACCCGTGCGGTCATCGCCGCTACTCACGCTGCGAGGACGCAACTTCACCGAGGTGGCGTTCAGTCCGTCGGGATCGCTGCTCGCCGCGGCGGGGTTCGACAGCGTCGTGCGGGTGTGGCGTCTCCCTGACGGAGTGCTGCTGCACGCGCTCCGATATCCTGGACAGGTGGAAGCGCTCGCAATCAGTCCCAATGGGCGGCTGCTGGCTGCCGGCGGTGGAGGCCGCCGAGGGGTACAGCTTTGGACGCTCGCCTCAGGACGTTCGGTTCGCGAGCTCGTGGGCCACACGGACGACGTGTACAGCCTGCGCTTCTCGCCAGATGGCCGTCGGCTGCTGTCCGCCGGACGCGACCGGACGATCCGCATCTGGTCGCTCTCCGCGTGGCGGGTCGAGCGGGTGGTACAAGATCACGAGGACAGCGTCTACGGGTTGGCATTCTCCATCGATGGACGCTGGGTCGCCTCCGCCTGCCGCGATGGGACGGTCGCGCTTCGGGATGGCTTCTCGCTGCGGCGCATCGCTACGCTGGTGGGTCACGACGACTCGGTCCACGGCGTGGCGTTCAGCCCCGACGGTCGCTGGGTCGCGACGGCGGGGTTCGACTCGCGCGTCAGGCTCTGGGACCGAGCGACGGCGAAACCTCTCGGCGAGGGCGTGGGTCATCGTGCGAAGGTCAGCGACGTCGCCTTCGCGCCTTCGGGCGACCTCCTCGTCTCGGCCGGCAGCGATACCGTCGTGCGTCTGTGGGACGCGCCGTGAGCGATGGCGCCGGCCGAGCGCGCCGCGGGCCTCCCGAGCTCGTCGGCGTGACGAGTGCGAGACTTCGCCCTAACTTCGCCGAATGACAAGTGTGGGAGCGGTCCCGAGCCCCGCGCGCACCACGAGGCCGAGTGCCGGTGCGACGGCTCCGTCACGCGGAATGTTCTGGCTCGCGGGCTTCGCGGCGTGGACGGTGCTGGCACTGCTGGGCACGACGCAGACGGCGATGACCCTCGCGTACCGCGGGCAGCCGGTGCAGTGGCCGCGACTGCTCGCGTGGGGACTGCTCGACTGGTACACCTGCGCCCTGTTCATCCCGCCACTGCTCTGGCTCGTCCGCCGCGCGCCACTCGAGCGCGCGTCCTGGCAGCGGCGACTGCCGCTCTATCTGGCCGCGACGCTGGTATCGGCGATCGCCAAGTACTCCCTCACCGTGCCGCTCCAGCGCGCCATGTTCGGTGCGCAGCGCTCCCTCGGGAACGCGCTCGCCACGAACGTCGTCAGCGAGGTGATGATCTTCCTGGGGGTCGTGGGTGTCCTCCACGCGGTAGAGTTCTACCGCCGGTTCCGCGAGCGCGAGGCGCTCGCGCTCCAGCTCCGCGCCCAGCTCAGCGAGTCGCAGCTCGAGTCGCTGCGCGCGCAGCTGCATCCGCACTTCCTGTTCAACGCGCTCAACGCCGCCACGACTCTCGTGCATCGCGACGCGAACGCCGCCGACGCGGTGCTCACGCAGCTGGGTGATCTGCTGCGCCACGCGCTGCGCAGCGATCCGCGACACGAGACGACGCTACGTGAGGAGCTCGGCTTCGTGGACCGCTACCTGGCGATCATGCACGTGCGCTTCGGCGACCAGCTCACGGTGCAGCGCCACGTTCCCGACGCGCTGGCGGACGCGCTGGTGCCGACGTTCGTGCTGCAGCCGCTCGTCGAGAACGCGCTGGAGCACGGCGTGAGCCGACTCGAGGGGCAGGGATGTGTCGAGATCGCTGCCGCGCACGACGGCGACGTCCTGGTCCTCACCGTGCGCGACAACGGTCCGGGTCAGAACGTGGGGCGACGCGACGGGTTGGGGATCGGGCTCGCCAACACCCGCGCGCGACTGGCGGCGCTCTATGGAGCGCAGGCCGAGCTGCGGCTCGCGCCGCGCCCGAGCGGCGGAATGGAGGTGGCGCTACGCCTGCCACTCCGCCGCGCACCGGCGTCGTGACCACGCCCGTCACGCCATATCAGGTCGTGATCGCCGACGACGAGCCGCTCGCGCGCGAGCGCCTCCGGCAGCTGCTCGCCCGCCACGCACGATGGGCCGTCGTCGCCGAGTGTCGCACGGGCCCCGAGGCGGTGGAAGCGATCCTCGCGCATCAGCCCTCGGTCGTCTTCCTCGACATCCGCATGCCGGGCCTGGATGGGCTCGAAGTGGCCGGCGCCGTCGCCGGCGACGAGGGCGACACCGCGCCGGCGATCGTGTTCGTGACCGCGTACGACGAGTTCGCGGTGCGCGCCTTCGACGTGAGCGCCGCCGACTACCTGCTCAAGCCGATCGACCGCGAGCGATTCGACCGCACGATGGCGCGGCTCGAGGCCCGGTTGCGCTCGGGCAACGCACCAGAGCGTCAAGCCGACATCACGACGGTGCTCGGCGGACTCGGCACCGCGCTGCCGCCACTGCGCCGCTTTCTGGTGCGCACCACGCGCGGCTATCACTTCGTGGACGCGAGCGACGTGGAGTGGATCGAAGCGGAGGGGAACTACGCCGCGCTCCACGCCGGCGGGCGCGTCCACCTCGTCCGGCACACGATGAAGGCGCTCGAAGCGCGCCTCGACCCCGAGACGTTCGTGCGCGTCCACCGCTCGGCGATCGTGAACGCCGCGCGCGTCGTCCGCGTGGAGCCGATGGGCCATGGCGAATACCGCCTGCATCTCCACGGTGGCGCGCGAGTCGACACGAGCCGAGGGTACAGCGACCGCGTGCTGGCGCTGTTGCGATAGGCGCTCTGACGAGCCGCGTCCCGTCGTTCTCCGCGTCCTCCGCGAAAAGCAGTTCAGCACTCCAGCACTCCCGCGCCACGTTCTTCGACACGGCGACCCATCACGCCGCGGTGCGGCTTCGTCACTCCGGCGTTGCGACGTGTCCCGCGCAGATCGATGCTGGCCTGCACGCGCGCATCGAGCGCACGACTCGACCATCGAACGGAGCGACGCATGACTCGTCTTCTGGCCTTCGTGCTCACCGCCGTGGCGTTGCCCGGCTTGCTCTCGGCGCAGAGCGCCGCCGACACGGCGGCGATTCGGACGGCCGCGTTGGACTACATCGAGGGCTGGTACGCCGGCGATGCCACGCGCATGGAGCGCGCGCTGCACCCCGAGCTGGCGAAGCGCATCATGATGACCGACCCGCAGGGCCGCAGCCGGCTCGGACAACAGAGCGCGATGACGCTCGTACAGAACACCCGGCATGGAGGCGGGAAGGACATCCCGGCCGACAAGCGCCGCAGCGACGTCCGCATCCTCGACGTCTACAACAACGCGGCGAGTGCGCGCGTGCAGGCGGCCACGTGGGTGGACTACATGCATCTCGCCAAGAGCAACGGTCGCTGGGTGATCGTCAACGTGCTGTGGGAGATGGAGCCTGCGACCGGGGGCGCATCGCGATGACACCGATGCGGTGCCTCGTGCTCGCGGCGGCGAGCATGATGACCGCGCAGGGCGCAGTGCCGCGGACCGCGGACGATGGGACTGGATGGTCGCTCGATCGGGTGACGCTCGACGTCGTCGCGCTCCCGGACAGCGGCACGCTCAGGGTGAGTGGCCAGCTCTCGGCGACGGCGCCGGCCGAGGGCTCGAGTGGGCCCGACCTCGTGCTCGCACCGGACGGGATGCGCTTCGAGACCGTCGACGCGGCGGGCGCCACCGCGACCTTCTCCGCATCCCGGGATAGCGCGCGCGTACGGTTCGCCGACCGAGTGCCGAGTGGCCGAGTGGCGGAGATCCGGTTCACCATGCGCGCGCCACGCGCCCGGATCGCGCGCAGCGTGGCCGTCGGCGCGGAGGGGGCGTTCGCGTCGTGGTACGGGAACTGGTACCCCTGGCTCGCGGCGGCGAAGGGACGCGAGCCCGGGCTGCGCGCAGCGGGAGCGCTCACGCTCACAGTCCCGTCGACGTGGAGCGGCCTCGCGACTGGACGGCTCGTCGATTCGACGAGCGCCGGCGGCACGCGGCGCGAGCGATGGGAGAGCCCGCAGGCGGTGGTGTGGAGCTTCATCGCCGCGCCCTATCACGTGACGCGGCATCGCGTCGACTCCACCGACGTCGCCATTCACCTGATGCCGAGGCAGGCCGCCAAGGCGCCGCTGTTCGCCGCGGCCATTCCGTCGATGGTGCGCACGCTCGAGCGCGCATACGGGCCGTACCCGTTCGCGACGTTCGGTCTCGCCGCCATCCCGGCGGGGATCGCGCCACCACAGATCGGCGGTCGCTCGGAGATGGGCTACTTCCTCACCCACGAGCACGCGCTCGACGTCGACACGGTCGACGTGCCGATCTTCGCGCACGAGCTGGCGCACATGTGGTGGGCGAACACGGTGTTCTCTGATCCGCCGGGCGACGACATGGTGGACGAGGCGATGGCGAGCCACGGCGCGACGCTGGTGATCGAAGCGCGGCACGGGAGGGCCGCCGCGCACGAGTACATGCGCGAAGGATCGATCCCCAACAGCGCGCACACCTTCTACCACCTCTGGCGCATCGGCGGAGATTCGCGCCTGATGAACGACTTCGCGACGCTGCCCTCGTACTCGAAGGGCGCGTGGGTGTACGAGATGCTGCGCGATCGCCTCGGCGACTCGCTTTACTTCGCGGCCCTCCAGCGAATCGTGCGCGAGCGCGCGGGCCGCAGCACCAACATGAACGACATCCGGGCGGCGTTCCTGCGCGTGGCGCCGCCGTCGGCGGACCTCGAACGCTTCTTCGCCGACTGGCTGGACCGCACTGGCGCGCCGGTCGTCGAACTGCAGTGGTCGCCGGCCTCGCTCGATGGAGCGCCGGCGGCGCGTGTGACGCTCGTGCAGCGCACCGCGCCTTACCGGCTGCCGCTCGATCTCGAGGTAGTCTCGCGCGAGGGTTCGAAGCGTATGCAGGTGCTGCTGCGCGACTCGGTACAGTCGTTCGTGGTGCCGGCGCGAGGCGCGCCCGCGGCGGTGCGGCTC
>DATFOL010000325.1:0-3358 GCA_035265545.1 Gemmatimonadaceae bacterium
AGCAGTGCTTTTTTGGGGTTGTGGATAGAGAGGGAGGGTGCACCGCTTCAGGGAGCGCGACCCCGAAAGCCGTTCTCTCCGCGCCTCCGCGCCTCCGCGTGAAATGCACTTGGCAGCGTCCGGATGCCGTAAGCCCGAGACCGGGCGCGAAGGACCGTCTCTTTGCTCTCGCCCGGCTCCTCGTGCACAGCGCCGTCAGCCCCTCGCGCCGAGTGCTGCTTCGGAGAACCCATACGACCCGAGCTCTCTGAGTGGTGTCCTCACGGGCGACACCGCGCAACGCTCCTCGATCCCGGCCTGGAACGCCTTGAACGCCGGCAACGCGCGCAGCGCTTCACGGCCTTCCGTCGACTCGTGCGACACGACGTGGACGAAGGTCACCCCATCCTCCAACCGGAATGCCGCGTAGCGCACTCCCGCGGGCGCCTGTTGCGCGAGCTCGGCGAAGACCTGCTCGATCAGTGCCTGGTTCTCGTCCCCTCGACCGTCCTTCACGGTGTACCGCACAGACGTGCATGACATCCGCGTTCTCCTGTGAGAGTGTAGCGCGCGATCTTGCTCGTCCAATCGGACGAGCCGTCGCGCGTCACTCCTCGTACGTCTCGCGCGGCGACCAGGATACGCGCCATCGGAGCGTGGCGCGAGCAGCGAGGATGTTGCAGCCGCAGGGATAGCGCCGCCGCCTACGACGCCGCGTGCAGCCGGATCTCGCCCGCCGCGCCGAGCACCCATGGACAGTGCTTGTAGTCGGCGATCTCCTCGACGCGACCGTCGCGCACCTGCACCCTCATGATCCCGCGCGCCACCCACACACCGCTCTCGTCGTACTCGGCGACGATCATCGGCGCGCCGTCCAACTCGGCGAGCACGAGACGATACCGCGTCGCGAGCTGAGCGTAGCGCCCGAAGTATCCCGAGTCGGCGATCGGCCCCGTGAACCGGTCCGCCACGCGCACTCGCGCATCCGCGCGCACGAGCTCGCGCAGCCCGTCCCAGTCGCGCCGGTTGAACCGCTCGACGTACTGCACCAGCACCGCCGCGTCGCGCGCCGATGTTGCGACTGACGCGCGCGGCATCGACTCTGCGGGCGATTCCGTCGCGAGCTTCGCGCGACCACGATGCAGCGCCGCCTTCACGCCGCCCACCGTCGATCCGGTGAGCTCGGCGATCTCCTCGAGCGAGTGGTCGAGCACGTCCTTGAGCAGCACGCACGCGCGCTCCATCGGCGGCAGCGTGAGCACGAGATGCTCGACGGCGCGGCCGAGCGCGGGACCGGGCGGATCGTCGGGCCACACCGCGTCCTCGGAATCGACGCCAGCTTCGGCGTCCTCGCGCACGCCGCGGCTGCGCAGGAAGTCGATGCAGCGGTTGTGCGCGATCCGGAACAGCCACGGCTTGAGCGGGCGCGCGTCGTCGAACGAGTCGAGCCGCCGGTACGCGACGAACAGCGCCTCCTGCACGACGTCCTCCCCGTCGGCGACCGAGCCGGTCATCCGCGCGCAGTATCGGTGAAGACTCGGCCGCAGCTCCTGGACGGTCGAGAGGAACGCGAGGTAGCGCGCGTCGAATGTCCCGCGGTCGAGCGCGTCGTGCGCGTCGTGCGCGTCGTCGGTCGGAGCGATCGTCATCGGTCGGAAGCTAGTGATTCGCGGGCAGACGCACGGCGAGCTTGTCGTCCACGGGGATCACGACCACGGTGAACGGCGTTCCGGCGTCGTCGGACACCTGCGGCAGCGGCGACCCGAACGCATTGCCGCCGACCATCGAGTTGTCATACTCGGGGACGAAGATCATGACGTGAGGATGCCACGCGTCGATCCCCGAGGCGAGGTGCTGGTGGGCCGACCACATGTATGCGAAGGTGGCGCCGTCGCGGCGCGGCAGCGTCCCGTTCCCGTAGGCGGTCTTCAGCGCGGCGGCGATCTGGCCGGGGTCTTTCCCCTCGATCGCGAGCTTCGTCCGCAGCTCGTAGTACGGCATCGCCGTCTTCGCCGCGGGCGCGGTGAAGCAGATCGGCGCGCGCACGGTGGGGTCGTACACGAGGTCGCGGAACGGCGCCGGCGTGTACGTCGGCGCGGAGAAGCCGCGCATGACCATGCAGACGTTGCCGTTCTCGCCCTGCCGGGCGACGGTGAAGCCTGCTCTGGTGAGGATCTTGATCGTCGCGCGATCGGAGATGTTGGCCGGTGCGGCGGTACGTGCGAGGGCAATCTCGGCGTCGCGCGGCATGAGATACCGCTCGATCGGCGGATACTTCGAGGCCTGTGCGCCGGCAATGTTGGAAGTCAGAGTCGTGAGCGCGGTGAGCAGCGCGAGCAGTCGAGTTCTCATCGAGATCGGGTCCGGGATTGAGGGTGTCGATATCCTCTGGTACGGACGCCGACCTGGCGGGGATACGTGGCGGGTTTGCGGCAGGCTCGGTCCCCCTTGACACGGTTGGTTAGCAGTCGCTAACCTCATTGCATGCCAGGCGCTCAACCGTTCTACATCACCGCCGAGGATCCGCCCGCCAAGCGCGAGATCCTCCGCGCGGCCCTCAAGCTGTTCAGCGAGCGAGGCCTGGCGGCGACGAGCATCCGCGACATCGCCGACGAGAGTGGCTACACGAATCCTGCCCTCTACAAGCACTTCGCGGGAAAGGAGGAGCTGGCGCTCTACCTCTTCGAGACCTGTCACGCCCGCGTCTGGGCGAGCTGCTCGGCCGCGCTGTCGGCGAACGAGGGGTTCGAGAAGAAGCTCGACGCGTTCGTCGCGGCGTGGCTCGAGCTGCTCGACTCCGAGCCGGAGGTGCTCGCGTTCCTGGCCGACAGCGCGCGGGCGCTCTGGCCGCGCTCGAGCACCAGCGTGCGTCGCAAGACGATGATCGGTCTCGCGCGCGCGCTCGTCGCCGAGGCGCCGGCGATCAAGCGACGCGCCGTCGACCTGGACATCGCGGCAGCCAGCATTCAGGGGACGCTCGCCGAGCTCGGTCGCATGATCCAGGTGGGCGTCGTGCCAGGCCCCGCGCGGCGCTGGCAGGGCAAGCTCGTCGCGCTCTTCCGTCAGCTCGCCGCGTGAGCCCAGCTCTTTTTGTCGTGCCGTGAGTTAGCAATTGCTAACTCCTTCGTTCTCCTTCCTCGAGTCGATCCATCTTCGCCGTCGATCACGCCGCCACTGCGCTGCTCCTGAAGCGGCGCTACCCCTCGCTGCCGATGCTTCCCCTGCTCCTCTCCGTGCAGGCGATGGAGCTCGCGTGGGTCGTCCTCAACTATCTCGGCGTCGAGCGCACGACCACCGAGCCGATCGTGCGGAGCGTCGCCGACATCCATCTCTCCGTCATCCCCTTCTCGCACTCTGTGGCCACGGCATGCTGCGCCGC
>DATFOL010000326.1:0-4252 GCA_035265545.1 Gemmatimonadaceae bacterium
GAGCGAGCGCGCGCTCATCCGCCCGAGACCACCGAAGGCTGGTACGCCTTCCACCAGATCCTCTCCTTCGACCGCGCCGCGCTGCGCGCTCTCGAGCCCGACGAGCGCGCACGGCTGCGCCTCGAGGCGGAGACGGCGCTCGACGCGGCGGCGTCGCCCGCGGCGGAGGGTTGGAGCGCGGTGGTGCCGCTCGTCGGATCGCGCGCCGACGTGATGCTCGTGCACTTCCGTCCGACGTTCGACGGCATCGGCGACGTGCAGCGCTCGCTCGCCCGCGTCGAGCTGCTCGACTATCTGCGACCGGTCTACACCTTTCTCAGCGTCACCGAAGCCGGCCTCTATCATGCGAGCGCGCAGCTCGCGGCGGAGGCGTCCGCGCGTGGCGGCGCAGTCGGCGACGCCGCCCATCGCGAGGCGATGAACGCCCGCGTCGACGCCGAACGCGCGAGCGCGCACGTGCAGCGCCGCCTCTTCCCGCCGCTTCCCGCGGAGATGCCGTACGTCTGCTTCTACCCGATGTCGAAGCGGCGCGTGCCCGGACAGAACTGGTATGCGCTGCCCCTCGAGGAGCGCAGCCGCCTGATGATGGCGCACGGCATGACGGGCCGTGGCTACGCCGGACGCGTGATGCAGGTGATCACCGGCGCACTGGGCTTCGACGCGTGGGAATGGGGCGTGACGCTGTTCGCGGGCGATCCGTTGGCGTTCAAGAAGATCGTCACGGACATGCGGTTCGACGAGGTCAGCGCGCAGTACGCCGAGTTCGGCGACTTCTACGTCGGTCGCGTCAGCACGCCGCGGGAGTGGTTGAGTGACGTGTCGTAGCGGGGAGTGGCGTTGGTGAGTCGGTGAGTTGGTGAGTTGGTGAGTTGGTGAGTGGGTTCGCGAGTTGAGTGCAGATCCCTCGACTGCGCGCTTCGCGCTTCGCTCGGGATGACGGCGCGTGCGCCGCGAGCCGTCCGTCATCCCGAACGAGCGCAGCGATCGGCGTCATCCCGAGCGAGCGCAGCGACCCCTGTCATCCCGAGCGAGCGCAGCGACCCCTGTCATCCCGAGCGAGCGCAGGCCCCCCTGTCATCCCGAGCGAGCGCAGCGAGTCGAGGGATCTGCACCTTCACGCACGGGCGCGAAAAGCGTCCCGAGGCCGTCACCACCAACCCACTCACGCACCAGCGCACTCACCTACTCACGACCGATCTGTCGGCGACTCCGGCGCCAGCTCGCCCGACTCGAGCGCCCGCTCGGCGATCTTCTTCGCCCGCGCATCCTGATTCGTGCGTAGCGCGCGGAGCTGCCGCCGGGCGCGGCGCATTGCCGCCGGGATGAAGACTCGCGCGCAGTCGAGCTCCGCGTCCGCGCCGGTGTTGCCCGCGCGCTCCAGCTCCCACGTCGTGCGCGAAAGGACCGCGACGGACAGGTAGACGTCGATCGCGATGTTCGCCAGCCGCTGCTGGTGGAACTGCCGCTCGATGATCGCCTTGCCGTGGCGACGCAGGAGCGTGTCGATCGAGAGGCTGACCGAGTTGATCATCGTCGCCACCGACGCCGCCTCCTTGGCGAGCGCCGGATGCACGCGGGTGAACTGCGGCTTGGTCATCTGACGCTTCGCGCGGCCAGTCACGTACGAGCCGATCGCGCCGAGCGAGTGCAGCGGGTCCTTGAACGCCTTGCCGAGCTCCTTCAGCCGTTCGCCCGGCTGCTGCAGCGCCATCAGGGCGATCAGGGCGCGCAGGATCTCGTTCGTTCCCTCGAAGATCAGGTTGATGCGCGCGTCGCGCACCGCCTGCTCGTAGGGATATTCCTTGGAGTAGCCGATCCCGCCCGCGATCTGCAGCGCGTCGTTCGCCGAGCGGAAGGCCAGCTCGCTCGCGAAGATCTTGCACGCCGCCGTCTCCAGGGAGAAGTCGACGCCGCCGCGATCCACCATCCCCGCGGTGAGCATCCACGCCGAGTCCGAGGCGTACGTCTCGGACGCGTTGAGCGCGACCTTGTGCTGGATCATCTCGAACGAGCCGATCGGCCGGCCGAACTGCTCGCGCTGCTTCGCGTGCGCCAACGCGACGCGCATGATCGTGCGCGCGCCGCGCGACGAGGCGGCGGCGAGCCCGAGTCGGCCGGAGTTCAGGATCTCCAGGGCGATCTTGAAGCCCTGGCCAACCTCGCCAAGCCGGTCCTCAACCGGCACACGCACCTTGTCGAAGGTGACGGTGCGGGTGTCGCTCGCCTTGATTCCCATCTTCTGCTCTGGTTGGCCGAGCGAGATGCCGGGTGCGTGCGCGTCGACGATGAATGCCGTCACGCGCTGCTTCGTCGCGCCGTCGATCTGCACCGGCACCTTGGCGAACACCGTGAACACGCCGGCGTAGCCGGCGTTGGAGATCCAGATCTTCGTGCCGTCGAGCGTGTAGTGCGTGCCGTCCGGGTCGGGGATGGCGACGGTCGTCATCGCCTGCGCGTCCGAGCCGGAGCCCTGCTCGGTGAGACAGAACGCGGCGATCGCCTCCCCACTGGCGCACCGGGGCAGCCAGCGCTGCTTCTGATCCTCCGTCCCGAACAGCGCGATTCCCTTGCAGCCGATGGACTGGTGCGCGCCGAAGTAGACGCAGAGCGCCGGATCGGCTGAGCCGATCTCGCCGAACACCCGGTTGAAGACCTTGGACGACGCTCCGAACCCGCCGTAGGCCTCCGGGATGTTGAGCCCCATCAGCCCGAGCTCCGCCATCCCGGACCGGATCGCGTCACTGAACCTCCCGTCGCGGTCGAGCTGCCGGGTGTCGACGTGGTCCGCCGCGAAGGCCCGGAAGGAATCGAGGATCATCCGGAGGGATTCACGCTCGTCGTCCGCCAGCGCCGGGAAGGGAAAGACGAGGTCCTCGCGGATCTCGCCAAGGAACACCCCCTTGGTGAACGAGGGGTTCAGGTCGGGGTTCGCGAGATGTTGGGCGCCCGCAACGGACGCAGTGGTGGCAGTCGACACGAGTGGATTCCGCGAGGGATGGGGTGGAGATAACATCCGGGCTTACGGCCGCGCTAGCTGGGCATGGGCATTGCGCACCGAGCAACGAATGCACCCACCCGATCACTTCCCGAAGATGGACTCGAGGACGCTCCGCCTGATGCTCGGCGGTCTGAAGAGCTACTTCCCCGTTCTTCATGCCGGCTACAAGGGCGTGGTTGGCCATACCACGGGCGCGTATTGCTACTCGGTCTGGATGCGGCATCTCTCGATCATCACGCGGGCCGTGCCGGGCTTCGCGCCGCGCACCGTGGTGGAGCTCGGGCCCGGCGACTCGCTGGGCGTCGGGTGCGCGGCGCTGCTCAGCGGCGCCGAGCAGTACATCGGGCTGGACGTCGTCGCCCACGCGGACGCCGAGCACGACGCGAAGGTGCTCGACGAGCTGGTCGAGCTGTTCGAGCATCACGCTCCGATCCCCGACGGCCGGCTCTTTCCGAACCTGCAGCCGAAACTGTCGGCGTACGGCTTCCCCAACCGCCTGTTCAGCGAGGACGGCGGGCGTCGGATCCGGCTCGAGCGCGACCGGCTGCAACGCATCCGTGCCGCGCTCGCGGAACGGCACGACGTGTTGTACGACAACGTGCCCATCGGCTACCTGACCCCGTGGGGGCCGCGGAGCCTCGACCGCCAGTCCGTCGACCTGGTCATCACCCAGGCGGTGCTGCAGGACATGAGTCACGAGCCGACGAGGAGCGAGCTCGCCGGGACCTTCCAGGCGATAGCCCGCTGGCTGCGCAAGGGCGGCGTGATGTCGCACCAGATCAACTTCGCCTTCCCGGGCGGGCCCGAGTGGAACCATCACTGGCGCTACTCGGATGCCGCGTGGCGGCTCGTCCGTGGGAACCGCCCCTTCTTCGAGAACCGCGCGCCGCTCTCGACCTACCTCGCACTGTGCGAGGAGAACGACTGCGAGGTGGTGTCGGTGAAGCGCGTGGAGGAGAAGGGCATCGCGCGGGAGCGCGTCGCGCCGCGTTTCCGCGACCTGTCCGACGAGGATTTCAGGACATCGTCCGCGCACATCGTGGCGGTGAGGCGGTAGATCGTTCGGCTGAACGGCTGAACGGCTGAACGGCTGAACGGCTGAACTGCATTTCACGCGGAGGCGCGGAGGCGCGGAGAGGACCGAGCAAGCCCGCGGCGCGACGCAGGCGTCGATGCCGACCTCTAGGCAGTGCCTTTGGAGTTGTGGATGGCGAGGGGCGCCGCGCGGATGCGTCGATCACGACCCGGAGAACA
>DATFOL010000327.1:0-6697 GCA_035265545.1 Gemmatimonadaceae bacterium
TGCTGGAAGGTGAGGCGCGGTGGACCGATGTCACCTTCCGCCTCGGGCTCATCGCGCGACTCGCCGGCCGCCCCATCGAGATCGTCTGACGCCTGGGCAGCAGGAGCGGGGGGCGCGCAGCGGGCAGCTCTCCGTGGACGCGATGTTCCCCGCCGGCACCGAAGGCATTCGCGCCATGCAGGTGGCGCTCGCCGACGGTGTGACCATTCGCGTCGCCGAATCGGGGAGCCGGGGTGCGCCGCCGGTGCTGCTCGTTCACGGCTGGGGCGCGTCGATCTACATGTGGCGCGCCTGGTTCGCGCCGCTGGCCGCGGCGGGATACCGCGTCGTCGCGCTCGACCTGCCTGGACACGGACTGTCGGACAAGCCGTCGGATGAAGGTCGCTATCGTTTGGAGTCGCTCGTGTCGTCGGTGCGAGAGGTGATCGCACACATGCGTCTGCGGCGCCCGCACGTCGTCGCCCAGTCGATGGGTGGCACGATCGCTCTCGAGCTCGCGGTGAGCGGCGATCCGCACATCGGCCGATTGGTGCTGGTGAACCCGGCGTGCTTCGGCAACGTGAAGATCCTTCCGCTGGCGAAGCGCGCGAGCCCGAGGGTCGTGGAGCCGGTGCTGGCACGACTGGTCCCACGATGGGTGGTGGCCCGCGGGCACCGTCGCGTGTACGGCGACCCGTCGCTGATCACGGAGGAGGACATCGACCAGTACTGGGCGCCATCTCAGTTCCCGGGCTATGCACCCGCGATGCGCCGGCTCGTGCACGAGTTCGCGTGGAAGCGGCCGCCGGTGTCGGCGATGGTGGAGCGACTCCGCGCGCTCGTGCCGCCGACGTCGCCGCCGTTGGCGGTGCTCGGCACGCGCGATCGGCTCGTACGCGACGCGCGGTCGTACGCCGCCGCGTTGCGGAAAGCGGGCGCACCGCTCGAGATCTACGCGAGTGTCGGCGGCGGTCACGCGGTGAACGAGGAACGACCACGAGAGCTGCTCGCGCTTGTCCTCGCATTCCTCGAGCGCTCCTGAGGGCACACGACGATCGCGTTGGCTTGTGTCGCCGAACAGAGGATGTGATGATAGGCGTGCTGGATGGTGGTCGTTCGCCCACTCGAGCTCCGGAGGGCTTCCATGTCGACCTTGCCCATGGCGACATCCCGGCGGCGAGCGCTTGGTGCGCTCGTGTCGCTCGCTCTGACTGTCGGCGGATGCCAGTCGGAGACGCGGTCTCATTCAGCGGACGGAGCGAGCGCGCGTGCAGCGATCCGTATCGCGGACAGCACGTTCGCGGCGGCAGCGGCGGCGCACGACCTCGAGCAGAGCGTCGGCAGCTTGACGGAGGACGCGATGATGTTCCCACCCGACCAGCCGCCGCTGGTCGGACGCGCTGCGATCCGCGAGTACATGCGCGAGTCATTCGCCACGCCGAACTTCTCCGTCAGCTGGACGACCGACACGGTAGTGGTGTCGAGCGGTGGCGACATGGCATACAGCTTCGCACGCAGTCGTTACACCTTCCCCAGCAGGTCGGGGACTGCGGGCGCGGTCGATACGGCCTACGGAAAGGGCGTGAGCGTGTGGCGTCGCGAACCCGACGGACGGTGGCGCACCGTCGCAGACATCTGGAACGGCGCGCCCACGCTCCCGCCAATTCGACCCAGCGCCCCTCGGGAGTAAGGGAATCCGCTCGGATGGGCGTACACATGGACGACGGCTCAGTCCGCGAATAGCTTTCCCCGACGCATGCCCAAGTCGAAGCAGCAGCACGCGCCGGCGCCGACCGCCAGCGCCGCCGACGAGACCGTCGGCTTCGAGGCCCTCGGCCTCCACGAGAGCGTTGTCGCGGCGATCCGGGACGCCGGGTACACCACCCCGACGCCCATCCAACGCGACGCCATCCCGCTGGCGCGCCGCGGACGCGATCTCATCGGCCTCGCGCAGACCGGCACCGGGAAGACGGCGGCGTTCACGCTGCCGATCATCGATCGACTCATCGACGGGCCGCGGCGCACCCGAGCTCTCATTCTCACGCCGACGCGCGAGCTGTGCGTGCAGGTGGAGGAGAGCTTCCGTCGCTACGCCAGGCACGCGGAGATCGCGGTCGCGGCGGTGTACGGCGGTGTGCCGCTCGATCCACAGGAGAAGCAGCTGCGCGGCGGCGTCGACGTCGTGGTGGCGACACCGGGTCGGTTGATCGATCACCTCGAGCGGCAGAACGTGGTGTTCGACGATCTCGAGGTGCTCGTGCTCGACGAGGCCGACCGGATGCTCGACATGGGGTTCGCGCCGCAGATCAACCGCATCGTGAGCGAGGTGCCGAACTACCGGCAGACGCTGCTCTTCAGCGCGACGATGCCACCCGAGGTGGAGGCACTCGCGCGCAAGTATCTGCGCAAGCCGATCGTGGTGCAGGTGGGCGTCCGCTCGGCCGCGGCGAGCACGGTGACGCACGCCGTCTATCCGGTGCCGCGCGAGAAGAAGAACGCGCTGCTCGTCGAGCTGCTCACGGGGGGCAAGGAGCACGAGTCGGTGCTCATCTTCACGCGCACCAAGCACGGCGCCGATCGTGTCGTGCGCGATCTGGAGAAGGCGGGAGTACGCGCCACGGCGATGCACGCCGACAAGACCCAGGCCCAGCGCACGCGCGCGCTGCAGGACTTCAAGGACGGCAAGATCAGCGTGCTCGTGGCGACCGACATCGCCCAGCGCGGACTGGACATCTCGGGCATCACCCACGTCATCAACTACGACGTGCCGCAGCAAGCCGAAGACTACGTGCACCGCATCGGGCGCACGGGCAGAGCGGCGAAGGAAGGCGATGCGTATACCTTCATGGCGCCCGATGAGATCGCGATGGTGCGAACGATCGAGCGGGTGATTGGGCAGCCGATCCCGCGCATCTCCGTTCCCGGGTACGATTTCGGGACCGTCGCCGCGGACTGAGTCACCACCGCAGACGCCCGAGCCGCGAGACGACGAGGGAGTCGGCCGCTCGACCGCGGCGTGCGACCAGCGTGAGGTTCGCCGCGCCGTAGCCCAGCCCGCGCACATCGTAGGTGAGCGAGTCGCGGTTCGCCGAGATCGCGACGCCATGCGCGTGGCCAAGCGCCACACGTGAGAGAATGGCGCCGCGCATGCGCAGCTCGAGCGCATCAGTGACGGTGTCGAACCGGACGCTGACGAGCGCCCGCTGCGCGACGGCCTCGTCCCTCGCGCGCGCGACGAGCCCCGCCGCTTCGAGGACAGCAGCGTGGGCCGCGGAGCGGTCGACATAGAGCCCGAGCTGGCGGACGGCGATCATCGTCACGAGCCCGATGATCGTCAGAACCAGGCAGAGCTCGACGAGGGTGAGGCCGTCGCGTGCGTGAGTGTGAGATCGCATGTGCCAGAGGCTGGCGACGCACGCGCTCCACTGCCGCATCGATCGCGCTCGCCTCGGCGCGAAGGAGCTCGGTTGATCGCCCGCGGGATGCACGGCATCTTGTCGCATGCACACGACCACGCACCTGACGCTTCGGCTCCGCGCATGGCTCGGCGTCGCGGCGTTTGCTTTCGTCGCCGGCTGTCGGAGCCCGCAGGCGGACACCTACATCCTGGAGCAGCTCCGGCAGATGGCCGATGAGCTCAACGCCTCGCGCCAGCAGGCGGCGGACCTCCAGACGCAGCTCGATTCCATTCGGATCATCGTCGCGCGGCAGGACACGCTGTTGACGAGGCTCGCGGGAATGGCCGGGGTGCCGCGCTAGGATCGGCGGCGAGAGGTCACTGCTCCCCAGGCGGGATGTAGTAGAGGCGCATCGACGGCCCGATGCGCGCCACCGGAGTGCGCCGAGCGAGCCAACGCAGCGAGGTGTCCGACCACACACCGGCGAGAAACGTCTCGCTCGCGGCGACCCATCCCGTCGTTCGTTCGTCGCGCGCGAGGCGCCGTGCGTTCGTGAGGCCGACCGACGAGAGCTGCGACGATCCGAAGTAGTGCACGCGCAGCGAATCGATCCCGCGCGCGTGGACCGTGTCGGCGAGCCGGTAGAGATCCTGTCCCCAATCGAGATTGCTGTCGACGAGAACGCGCTCGGGGTGCCGCCCGGCCGCTGCATTGAAGTACGCGAGGTAGTCCGGCCAGGCCCGCAGCGCAGTCGAGAGCATTCCCACGACGAGCGCGGTCACCGCGCCGCGTCGCGCGAGCACCTGTCCCCGCGCGCCGGTAGTTCGCCACGCGGCGATCGCGCCCCGTGCGGCGAGGATCGCGAGGAATGGGTAAATGGCGAGCACGATGCGGACGCCCAGGTCGACGCGCGACAGGAGTGCGGGGAGCAGTACCGCGACGACACCGAGGATCGGCACCAACGCTGTCCAGCCCTCGGTTCGTCTGGCGCGGACCGCGTCCACCGCGCCGACGGCGGCCAGCGCGAGCAGCGGCAGCGGCGTCTTCACGGCCAGCACCACGAGGTAGTAGTACCACCACCCGCGCAGCCGCACCTCCCCGAGCAGGAAGGCGGGATGTCCGCCGCCGCCGTGCGCGAAGAACGCCGCAAGCCCACGAAACAGCTCGGGTGCGGGCACCGGCACGCCACCGGCCGTGATCGGTCCGACGTGGAACCGATAGATCGCCCACACGACGAGCGCCGCCGCGCCGACCGCGAGGAGGCCGGTGCGCCAGGGAAACGGCGCGGTCGCGTCGTGCGACCGCCGTCGTGAGGTCAGGGACCAGTGCACGGCTTCACCGAGCAGGATGGTCAGCCCGAGGAAGGCGAGCGCGGAGAATTTCGTCGTGATCGCCAGTCCCAGCGCGACACCGAGTGCGACCGCGCGAGCCGCGGTGGCCAGCTCGCGCCATCTCATCCACGCGTACGCGCCCGCGGCCACGAAGGCCGCCGGGGCGAGGTCGGTGCCGGCAATGCCGGCGTGGGCGAGCAGGTTGGGGTTGGCGGCGGCGAACATCGTCGCCAGGGCCGCTCCGGGAGCGCCGCCGACCTGTGCGCCCCACCGCGCGCATACCACGAGCAGCAGCCACAGGAACGGGAGCATGCCGAGCCGCGCGAGGAAGAGCGTGCGGCGATACTGCGCCCCCTCGCCGAGGATCGCGCGCCCCTCGTCGTAGATCGAGCGGCTGCCGAGGCTCCGCGCGCCGCGCAGGTACGGTCCGATCGCTGAGGCAACCCGCGCCAGCGGAGGGTGCTGCGCTTCGTAGTGGTAGTCGCCCGTGGTGAGCCATTCCATCCCGGCCGCGAGCGTGGCCGGCTCGTCCCAGGTCTGGCTGAACACGGGATAGGTGCCGACCACGGCGACGCTGGCGAGACACGCGACGAGGGCGGTGGCAACACGCCACCGCCCTCGCGTCATCGCGCCGGACCGCCGTGCGGTGCTCGGCGTGGGAGGCGTCAGCGCGCCTTCGCGACGGCGGCGGCGAGCGCCGCGTAGCTCTCTTCGTTCAGCGCGTTGAACTTCATCTCGCGCCACGCGATCCTGCCGTCCTTGCCGATGACGAACACTGTGCGGCCCGCCGTCGCGCGGCCTGGTGTGTGGGAGCCATACGCGTCCGCCACGGTCAGCTGCGGATCGGAGACGAGCGCGAAGGGGAACTTCATCTCCGACGCCCATGCCACGTGGCTGGCGATGCTGTCGGCGGAGATCGGGAGGACTACGACGCCGTCGCCGAACAGCTTGGCGTGCTCGTCGCGGAACTTCGTCAGCTCCGCCGTGCAGCCCGAGGTTCGATCCTTCGGGTAGAAGGCGAGGACGACCACCTTGCCGCGCAGCCCGGCGAGGCTCGCCGGCGCGCTTCGGGCGCCCGCGCTGTCCGCCCACGCGGCGGTGAAGTCGGGCGCCGGCTGGCCGACCTCGGGAGCGGCGGGGGCAGCGGGTGTCGCGGCGCCTGCCTGAGTCGCCGACTGCGCGCGAGCGCCTGACGAAAGGGTGGCCAGGGCGACGGCGGCGAGCAGCAACGAGCGGCAGGAACGCATCGAGAAGCCTCGGTCTGTACGACGGAAAGAGCGATCTGGCGGATGGGATTCCGCGTGCTGGTCGAACGATGGCCAGCGCGCCGGCGGAACACCAGTGAGTGCATCGGGAGGGATTCACACGTCGAGCAGAGGTCGAAGACCCTGGCCGTCGCCAAAGGCGCCCGCTCCATCGGCGCGAGGCCAGCCGGAGTTCGCCACACGGGCGTCCAATCTGGCGAAGGCGGCGGTCGCGCACCCCGCGCCCGATGGCGCTATATTGCCACGGCTACACCAGACGAGGATTCGCCAGCCATGCAGATCACGATCGAGTATTGCACCGTTTGAAACTACGAGCCCCGGGCCGTCAGGTTGGCGGCCGAGCTCGAGCAGCAGTTTCCCGACGCGAACGTGGAGCTTCGCCCGGGATCAGGTGGACGCTTCGAGGTATCGAGGGACGGCTCGCCGGTCTTCCAGAAGTCGAAGCTGGGACGACATGCGGTGCCGGGAGAGATCGTAAGCTTGTTGCTCGCGGTACCCTGACCACCGTTCCATCAGCACCTGATCCGGGCCGATGCGTCGTCTGGACGCATTGGCCCGTGGCACGTCGCACCCTCACGTAACCCCAGCATCATCTCACACAGATGCGCATCGCAATCTCGACCGGCGGCGGCGACGCCCCAGGTCTGAACGCCGTCATCCGCGCCGCCGCCCTCTCCGCCATCAACCGCGGCTGGGACGTCCTGGGCATCAAACGCGGCTTCGC
>DATFOL010000328.1:0-24110 GCA_035265545.1 Gemmatimonadaceae bacterium
GCCCTCGAAGTAGCGCTCGATGCGCAGCCAGTTCATCTCGCGACCGCGCGTGATGTTGAAGCCAGGCTTCGACACGGCGTACACCGTCGCGTTCTGCCACGGGGCACCTACCGTCGGGATGTTGTTCTCTGCGTAGCACGCGGTCACGCACGCCGAACAGCCGGTGCAGCGCGCGAGATCGATCGTCATCGCCCACCGGCGGTTCGCCATTCCCGACCAGTGGTTCGCCGAATACATCCCCTTGTCCTTCCCGTGATCCTCGGACGTGGGCGAGCCGAGCTCACCCTGCGCGTCGGCGGCGACAGGCGAGCGAAGCCCAGGGCCGAACTTGTTCGGAGGCAAGCCGGCGATCTCCCCGTGCCCACCGGCGTCGCCTCCCGCGTGCGGTTGTGCGCCCGCGGCGGTCCCGGTGCCGTGGGACTCCTGACCCTGGCTCTGGTTCCGACCACCTTGCGAGCCTCCGGTGCCGCTCTCCTGGTTGGCGCTCCCCTGCGGCGCGATGGCATCCGCGTTCTCGGCCCCGCGCGACTGCTGCAGACCGCCGAGCTGAGTGACGGTGAGCGCCTGGGCGATGCCGCGACCGTGCTGGCGCGCGGAACCCTCCGTGGAGACGAGCGTCTCGTGGTCGCCGGTCTTGGCGAGCGATGCCTTCGTGGAGACGAGCGCGAGCCCGCCGGCCAGGTCGGTGCGCGGTGCAAGCAGGTCCTGAGTGCGCGCACCGATGCCGCGCGCGTAGCGGCCGTAGCCCCACTGGATCGTGTTGCGATCGGTGTGCTTCGGCTCGAACGCGTCGAGACGAGTCGCCGACCCGTGACCCTGCCCGATGGCGAGGCCAATGGTGTCGGGGCGAATGCCGAGATAGAGGTAGGCCGGCGCGCGAACCTTTCCGCTCTGCGTCGTCACCTCGACGATGTCGCCGCGCTCGATCCCCAGTCGCGCGGCGGCTTGCGGGTGGATCTCCACCCACGAGCTCCACAGCACCTTCGACACGGGGTCCGGAAGCTCCTGCAGCCACGGCTTGTTCGCGCCGCGCCCGTCGCCGAGCACGGGCGAGAGATACGTGACGAGGTAGAAGTCGCCACGCGAGACGTCGAGCGGCTGCGCCGCCTGCGCCGGCACGACCGCGGGCGCCGCGGCCAGCGTACGCGTCCCGATGGTGCCGGCACCAACGCCTTTCGCGACCGCACCCGTGAACGCCGTCATACCGCCGGGGAACTGCCCGATCAGCCAGCTGCGGTAATCGGCCTGCGGGTAGCGAGCGGCGTTGGCCGGATCCTTCCGCGCGACGTCGATCAGGACGTCGGCCGTCGCTCGCGTGCCGGAGAACACCGGGTCCATCGCGGGCTGCTGGAGCGAGAGCACATTCGGCCCCGCCTGCGCATTTCCCCACGATTCGAGTGGGTGCAGATCGGGCAGGATGAGGTCGCACAGCTCGGTGGTCTCATCCGGATACATCGCGAAGCTGACCTTGAACGGCACGCGCGCGAATGCCTCGGCGAAGCGCGCTCCCGCGGGGAGCGAGTACGCCGGGTTGGCGCCGCGCACGAACGCGATCGGCACCGCACCGGAGCGCATCTGCTCGACGGCCGCGAACACGTCGGCCACTCGGGCGACACCCTCGAACGCGCCCATTCCTTCGGCGGGCCGGATCGTCGTGCCGACCGCACCACTGGCCTGATTGATCGCGACCACCGCCTGCGCGAGCGCGAGCGCGTCGGGACCGCGTGCGCCCGCGAGGACCAGCGCAGGCTTGGCGGCCGCGAGCTCCTGCTGGAGTCGCACCAGCGTCGCCTCCGCGACGCCGCTCGCCGTTGCCGCATCAGCGAGAGTGCCGCGGCCGGCAAGCGCGTTCGCGATCGCCGCTTCCGATCCCGGCCGGCAGGCGATCCACTGATCCGCGTTCAGTCCGGTCAAGGAACGACGCGGCCCGACGTACACGAAGCGTGGCGCGCCTTCCATCTTCGCGCGCGCATCGGCGAAGTCGAGCTGCTGCGGCACTGACATGCCCCAGTTGTCGAGGAAGTCGGCGCCGAACGAGACGATCAGTCGCGCATCCTGGAACGACAGACGAGGCCACGCCACGCCGTAGGCGGCGCGATTGGCTTCGATCGCCGCGCTGTCGGCCTCGAAGTCGACGCTGAGATGCGGCCGCATGCCGAAGCCGGCGAGCCACGTGTCGAGGAAGCCGGGAAAGCTGCCGGTCTCGTGCTGGTTGAGGAACAGCGCGTTTGCCGCTCCGCCTCGGCTTCGCGCCTCGCCGATTCGCTGGCTGAGCAGCGTGAGGGCACGATCCCAATCGATCGCCTTCCACACGCCGCCTTCCTTGACCATCGGGCCGCGCAGCCGGTCGGGGTTGTAGAGCCCCTGGACGGCGGATTGCCCTCGCGCGCAGAGCGCGCCGCGATTGAGCGGATGCTCGGGATTGCCCTCGAGCTTCGTGACGCGTCCATCACGCGTCTCGGCGATGATACCGCAGCTCGCGGCGCATTCGCGGCACGTCGTCGCATAGTACGTCGAGGTGCCGGCCACCGTCTCGTCCGGGTGCACGAGGTACGGCACGAGGTTGCCGACCTTCTCGGAGCTGCACCCCACCGTCGCGACGGCGGCGCTTCCAGCGCCGAGCACCTTCAGGAAGTCGCGGCGCTTGACGCCCGTCGACCCCGCATGGTTGGTCATGAGATCGAATCCTCGGGCGATCTAGTAGTGGCAGGCCGCGCAGTCGTAGCGCGCGCGCCGGCGTTCGGCCGACGGAGTGACGGCAGTTCTCGCGGCGGTGGTGTCCGCGGCGGCTGCGGTATCCGCCGCGGGTGCCGGCGAGTTCGACGCGACGACCTCGCCCGGCTCCGACACCTTGATGCCCGCGCGTGTACCCGCGGTACCGTACGGTGCTCCGCCCGAGTATCCCGCCGGCGGCACGTTGTCGTACCCGGCCGCGCGCTGGCCTTCCTTGGGGTCGTAGCCATTCACGTGGCAGTTGATGCACCACCCCATGTTCAGCGAGGCGTACTGATAGACCTGCGCCATCTTCTGGACCTGCCCGTGACAGGACTGGCAGGTCACGCCGGCGTTGACGTGTCGGACGTGCGGGAAGTGCACGTACTCCGGCACCTTGTGAATGCGCACCCATGGGATGGGGCGCTTGTCGGTCCAGTACTTCGTCAGCTTCTTGATCTCGGGCTTCTGCACTCCGACGACGGTGTGGCACCCCATGCAGGTGTTGACCGCCGGCATGCCGACGTCCTTCGACTTGTTGGCGGTGTTGTGGCAGTAGAGGCAGTTCATGCCGAGCCCACCGTCCGCCACCGCGCCCGCATGTCGAGGGTGCGGGAAGTTGATCGGTTGGTCGGGCTGGTTGCCCTGTGAGGATGAGGCGCCACTGTAAGCGGAGAGCACGACGGCGCCGATCACGAGCAGGAGCAAGCCCGGAATCGCCGTCCACTTCCTTCGCTGCGTCATCGCGATGTGGTGTGGGATGGAACGGAGGTGGAGCGACTTGTGAATGAATTCACAAGGCCCGAACCAGCTGGCAAATTTGAACGCGCGCCGAGCTCGCCGCAAGCCGAGCATACGAGCGCAGTGCCGTGCGCATCGATCGGACCGCCGCGATTCGGGAAGCTCCCGGGTGCGCTCAATAGGGTCAAGTCGGCGTTTTCCCTACCGTCATGATCGCCGCCGCATCCGTGATCGCTGCGTCACGCAGCGAATCGGGCAGCAGGTCGAGGTTCGCGCGCGCGTTCTGGGTGAGACGCAGCGGCCAGTGCGTCCCGTAGACGAAGCGCTCGGCACCCATCGTCCGGATCAGGTGGGCGAAGTGATCCTCCGGCGGTCCCCACACCCACGCGAAGTCCCAGAAGACGCGGCGCTGCTCGTCGGGGGTGAGCCCCCAATGAACCTCCTCGAGCAGATCCTTGCCCCCGCCAGTGACGACGAGGCGAACCCGCTCGTGCGCGCGCACCAGCGCGCGGACGTGCGCGGCCGTGAGATCGCCGGCGACGTCGAGAGCGCTGCGCTGGCGGAGGTCCTCGAAGCGCACGGTGAGCACCAGCGGCACCTGCAGCTCGCCGCATGCGAGCGCGAGCGAATGCATCGTCGTGTCGTGCGCACCCATCCCCCAGTGCATCGGATATGCGCGGATGGCGGGAGCCCCCTGCTCCACCAGCTCGCGGAGCGTGCGCTCCCATCGCGGCCAGTCCGGACGCACGACGGGCGCCGGATGAAGCGTGGCTCGGTGCGGCTCGAGCGCAGCGAACAGGACCTCGTTCGCCGCGATCGGATCGCGCTGCCATGGCGCCGGCAGGTATCCGACCCAGGCCCCAGCCAGCTTCTCCCGTTGAAGGACGCGCACGAGCACGTCGGGATCGGGGTGCGGAAGATGACGGAAGGGATATCCACCGATGTACGCGGCGCAGTCGATCATGCCGCAACGCACCGCGGAAATGTGCCCTCCGGGAAGATCCGATCCGCGTTGCCCCAGCGGATCGCCCGAAGCTCGTCGGTCGGCAAGCCGATGACCTCGAGAGCGCGCAGCTTCGCCAGGCCGGTCTCCATGGTGAGATCGCACGCCCAGAGCAGGCGATCAGGACCGAGCACCTGCAGCGCCGCGTCGATCATGCCGCGATCGACACCGCTTCCGGAGAGGTCCGGATAGACGTTCGGTGTGTCCACCACAGCGGGCAGCGTATGCGCCCAGTCACCGCCGCCGCCGAGGTGCGCGAGGATGAACGCCACCCGCGGATGCCGATCGGCGAGGCGAGCGAGATCGCGCCCGTCGGAGATCTCCTGGCTGGGCCACTCGCGCGTGCGATGCTGCCAGATGTGGTGAAGGATCGGCAGGCCGTGCTCGGCGGCAAGCTCGCAGATGGGATCGTTGAGGCGGTCGTCGGCGCGGCGACTGGCGAGCAGCTTCACGCCCACCGCACCCACCGCCACGCCACGCGTGATCTCCTGCACGGCGTGCGTCGTGTGATTCGGATTCACCGTGACATACCAGCGCACGCGCTCGCGGTCGGCATCCGCCATGGCGTGCATGACGTCGTTGCCACGCGTGACGTCGGCTGGCGACGGAAAATAGGTCGGCGACGTGTGACCGTACGAGCCGAGCACGCTCACGACGTGGTACGTCACTCCCATCGCGTCGCCGGCGCGCATCCGGGCTTCGTTGACGCGCTGCCAGTCGCGTCGCCCCGACTCTGCGTGGTAGAAGTGGGCATGTGCGTCGATCAGCGGTTCGCTCACTCGAACACCACGGCGCGGTCGCCGCTGAGGAACACGCGCTCCTCGAGGAGGAGAGTGAGCCCCTGCGCCAGCACGGTCTTCTCCACGTCGCGTCCGGCGCGTGCCATGTCTGCCGCGGTATGCGCGTGGGTGACCGGCCGGACGTCCTGCGCGATGATCGGTCCCGTGTCGAGATCGTCGGTGACGATGTGCGCCGTGGCGCCGATGATCTTCACCCCGCGATCGAACGCCTGGTGATACGGGCGCGCGCCGACGAAGGCTGGCAGGAACGAGTGATGGATGTTGATGATCCGCCCCGGATACCGCGCGACGAAATCCGGCGACAACACCCGCATGTACTTCGCCAGCACGAGGAACTCGGGATCGTAGGCAGACAGGACTTCCCCGATCGCGCGCTCGTGCGCCGCGCGGTCGCGGCCCTCGTGGCTGATGTGATGGAAGGGTACATCGAAGCGTTCCACGAGCCGGCCGAGGCTCGGGTAGTTGCTGAACACCGCCTCGATGTGCGCCGGGATGTCGCCCTCCGAGTGCCGAAGGAGCAGGTCGCCGAGGCAATGCGGCTCCTTGGTGGCAAGGATCACGATCCGACGTGGTTCCGTCGAGGCGACGCGGATGTTGGCGCGCGCCGGCAGCACGCCTTGCAGCTCGCCGATGATCGCGTCGGTGGAACGGTCACCGACGAAGGCGGTGCGCATGAAGAAGTGGCGCGCCGCCGGATCCACGTACTCGTGGTTGCTCACGATGCTGAACCCGGCGAGGAAGAGCACGCCCGTGATCCGGTGCACCAGACCAACCTCGTCGGGACACTCGATCAACAGGAGTCGCGTCGTCGCCGCGGATGGCCCGTCCGAAGGTGCAGAGTGCAGCGATGGGCGGGTCGTATGGCTGGGCCGAACCGCCATCAGCGCGAGCGCTCCCGGTCGGCGAGCGCGACGAATGCGCCGCTGGCCGCGGCCTCGATCTCACGCAACGCCTCGTCGTCGTGCGCGATCGCCGCGAAGTTGTACGCGCCGCGCTTGAAGATCACCCCGGCGCGCACCGACTCGGCGAGGAAGTGTGCCTCGCGTGCGGGATCGTCCCACCGCAGCAGGAACATCGTGTCGACTCCGTCCGTCGAGACGCCCTCGACGCCGCTCGCCGCGATCGCGCGGTCGAGAATGGCGCGGAGCTCGCGTCCGGTCTCGGCGAGCGTCGCGCAGATGTCGGCCTCCTCGTGCCAGTCCAGCACGGCGAGAGCCGCGGCGAGCGCGATGGACTCGCTGGCCAGCGTGGACGAGATCCACGTCCGTCGCGCGGCCTCCATCAGTGGAGCACGACCGACGAGCGCGGCGAGCGGATAGCCGTTCGATAGGGCCTTGCCATAGGTCGCCAGGTCGGGCGTGATGCCGCTCAGCTCCTGGTAGCCCGCGGGCGCGACCCGGAATCCGGTCTTGATCTCGTCGAACACCAGCGCCGCGCCGCTCGCGTCGCAGAGCTCGCGCGCGCGACGGAGCCATCCTTCCGAGGGGAGGCGCTCGACGATGGGCTCGAGCACCACGGCAGCGAGGTCCTTCCCCGCTTCACCGACCGCACGCTCGAGCGCGACCACGTCGTCGAACGGCACGCGGACGGTGCCAGCTTTCGCCCCGGAGGGAATCCCATCCGTGTCGGAGCTCCAGTCGTGCCACCCGAAGTAACCGCTCGCCACGACGCGCTCGCGGCCGGTGTACGTCCGCGCGAGGCGCACCGCGGCCGACGTCGCCTCGGCGCCCGTCTTGAGGAACTGCACGCGCTCGGCGACCGGGATCAGCGCGTGCAGCCGCTCGGCGAGCTCCACTTCGCGCCAGCTCGAGAGCGCGCCGATGTTTCCTTCGCTTGCGGCATCGACGACAGCACGGGTGACGCGCGGCTCCGCGTACCCCAACGCGACGGAGCCGAGGCCCATCGTGCAATCGACGTAGCTCGTGCCTTCGACGTCGACGACCCGGCACCGGCGCGCCGAAAGCAGATGGGTCGGAAGCTCCCGATCCGGATCGTCGCCCCAGAGCGCCGCGGCTCGCTTGCTGCCTGTCGAAGCGCCCGTCGGGAGCACCGCTTCAGCGCGCTCGCGCCAACCTCGCTGGCTCGCCGACTCCGGTGAAGACTCGTCGGCTTTGGGCGCCTCCGCATCGTCTGACGCGTCGCCGGGCTGCTCGGTCCCGGTGTCCTGCGGCTCGGCTGGCGGCACCGCATCGCGACCGCGACCGAAGAATCGTGAGAAGGCCATGCCGAAAAAGGGGCGCGAGGGTTCGCCGCGTCAATCCTCCGCGTCGTCCGACTCTGCGCTGCGCTCGCGCCGGGGCACGACGTGTCGAGGAGGCCGGGGAGAGACGTCGGGCGGCAGCGTGCGCTCGACGCGGCCGGTGCGCTCGAGGAACCTGACGACCTCGAGCGCCGTGGCGCGCAGCAGCGAGAGCTCGCGCGAGTCCGGCGCGGCGCGGAAGGTGAGCGCGCGGATGGAGCGCATGATGTGCTCCGGATAGCGCGTCTTGAAGAACTGGATCGCGTCGAGCGCCTGATGCGCTTCGGAGAAGAAGCGCTCGAACTCGTCTGACGTCGGCGGTGGCGCTTCCTTGCGCGGCCCGGGAAGCGTGCGCGTCGCATCGCCGGCGGCGAGGTGTAGCTCGTACAGGCCGATCAACACCGCCTGCGCAAGGTTTATCGAGGCGTGCTCAGTGGTTGGGATCGTGACTGCAGCATGCACCCGATCGAGGATCTCGTTCGGCAGCCCGCTGTCCTCGCGGCCGAACACCATGCCGACCCAGCCTTCCTTCGCGTAGCCGAGCGCATCGTTGGCCGCGGCGCGCGGGTCGAGAATCTGCCACTTGGCGGAGCGGCGGCGCGCCGTGAAGCCGACGAGTCGCACGCAGTCCGCCACGGCCGCATCGAAGTCCGGGAAGTGCGCGATCCGGTCGATGACGTCCCAGGTGTCGTGGGCGATTCCTTCCAGCCGCACGGGATCGTACGCGCACGGGCGGACCAGCCGAAGCGTCGACGCTCCCATGTTCTTCATCGCGCGCACGGTGGCGGCGATGTTCACCGGGTCCTGCGGCTCGTACAGCACCACGGCCACTCGGGAGAGGCGCGATTCGCTCATGACAGTAAGGTAGAACCACGACAGCCCGCTTGAAGGCCCTTCGGACGAAGTCTAAGTTCGCGACGACCTCACCGAGCCGTATCGACCATGCCGAGCCTTCGCACGCTGACGCTGTCCCTCTCCCTCGCTACCCTCGGCGCTGCCACGTCCCTGCGCGCCCAGACCGCCGGTGCACCGGAAGTGCTCCTCCGGCTGGACGACGTGGGGATGAACCATTCGGTGAACACGGCGATCGAGCGCGTGGCGCGCACAGGGATGCCGTTCGCGGTGTCGGTGATGTTCGCCTGCCCGTGGTATCAGGAAGCGGTGGAGATGCTGAAAAAGTATCCGCAGGTCAGCGTCGGCGTGCACCTGGTGCTGAACTCTGAATGGCGCGGCTACCGCTGGGGGCCGGTGCTCGGCAAGGCCACCGTCCCCTCGCTCGTCGACTCCGCGGGCTACTTCCTTCCATCGACCCGGGAGTTCCTCGCGAGCAAGTACGATCTTGGCGAGGTCGAGCGCGAGCTCGACGCTCAGATGCAGCGTGCGACGGCGTCCGGGCTCAAGATCGTCTACGTCGACTTCCACATGGGCACGGCCGGCGGGACGCCGCAGCTTCGCGCGGTCGCCGAGCGTATCGCTCAGAAGTACCGAGTCGGGATCTCACGCTCGTTCAACGAGATCTCCACCACGCTGTTCGACGCTCCACCCGAAGGAAAGAAGTCGACCTTCCTCGCGCAGCTCGGCCGCGCGGACCGCACTCGCACGAACCTGCACGTGATCCACGTCGCTGAGCGGACGCCGGAGATGGAGGCGCTGTTCGACCGGAACAATGCGGCGCAGAGCGACGCGAAAGGGCGCCCGCTCACGGCGCTGCACCGGCAGGCCGAGCTCGATGCCGTGCTCTCCCCGGAGTTCGCCCAGCTCGTGAAATCCAACAAGGTGAAGCTCGTGAACTACGAGCACGTCATCGGCCGCGCGGGCGCGGCGCAGGGAACGCGACCCGTCCCGTAGCTCGTCGGCTTTCAGTCGCGGAGGATGGCGAAGCGAAGCAACCGCTCGCGCTCGTGACGGTCGGCTCGCAGGTACACGAACTCGCCGCGCGCTCCTGAGAGCACGAGCTGGCCGCGGCGCCGAGTGCGGCCCGGGGAGATTTCGTTCACCAGCACGTCGACGCCGATCTCGGAGACTCCGGCCGGCAGCTCGACCTCGACAGAGAGCACGTACCCGTAGCCCCTCATGCGCCACGTAGCCTCGAGCGGGAGCGGTCCAGTCCATCCATCGGCGACACGTGCGCCAACCTCGCTCGAATCCGGGATAGGCACCAGCAGCCAGCCAGCGGTGATCGTGCCGGCATCAACGTACAACTGGACGCCGTCCCCGTGGATCGCCGCAGGGTCGTTGTCCAGCGGGTTGGGCGCGTCGATGTCGATGAAACGTCGATCGGCGCGCGGGACGGCGACCTGCACGAGCAGACGACCGCGCGAGTGCGCGAGCTCGACGCGGCACGTCGGACGTCCGGCCTCGTCCCAGCTCTCCTCGGACCGCCGGTAGTGCACGGCTCCGAGCTCGGCGCGAAATGGCAATGCGAGCGGAGCGCCACGCTCGGCTCGATGCTCCGCCCTCTCTGTTGGCAACTGGCGAACGCTATCGGTATCCGCCAGACCGGGCCCGAGCTTCCCGTAGGTCACCGTGCGGCGCTCGGAGACCTGTATCTGCCACCCAGAGCGAATGGCGGCGTGCCGGTGCTCGTCACCATCGCGCGTCACCCGCACGTGGTCACCTGCAATCTCAGCCGACAGCACGCGGCCGCGCCAGCTCCACACTCCAACAATCGTCCCGCGTGCCGCGGACGCGCGGACGAGAACCATGGACTGCGGCTCGCGGCCAGGTGGACCCGGAGCGACGGCGCTCCACCAGGTCGCCGGTACCGAGGGCGCGAGCCATCCATCGAGCCGTGCGCTCACTCCTTGTTCCGTCGCGGTACCGACGAGCCGCACGACCGCATCGGACGGCGTCAACCTCGCCGCCGCGCTGAGGAACGAGAAGCCGTCCTCTCGTCCCGCTCTACCCTCCAATACGTCAGCCTCGCCAGGAAGCGGAGCCCCGCTCGCATCGACGGCGACGACGCCATGCACCGGCAACGCCAGCTCGTGCTCCGACTCGCTCTCCCATTCAAGACGGTCGATCAGATAGTCGTCCATCACGACGACGCTTCTACGGACGTGACAGCCCGGCGCGAGCTCGGCAGTCGCGCTCATCCAGCCCGCGGAAGGTCCGTCCTGAAACGCGACGAGCTCCCCATCGACGCGAGGCTGGGAGCGTCCGTCGACCAGAGGCGCGGTATGGGCGAGCGTGCTGCGGTACCAGTGCAGCGACTCGTCGACGTACGAGCCGGTGCCGGGATCGTCGAACCAGCGACTCTCTCCATCCGAGAGCAGAAGGTTCAGCCGATCGGGATGGCCATGACCGCCACCGGAGCGACCGTAGTCGAGCGCGACGAAGCACCGGCCCCCTTCACGGCGCAGGATGCCGATCCCCTGCGCAGGCAGCAGGTCGGACTCGAGCGGCGCGGGCGCGAGGGGAGGAAGTACCTCTCGGGCGAACAGGAGCGATCGCCAGGTGAGATCGGCACGCGTGAGCCCCGTCGCCGCAACGTTGCGCTCGACGTCGGCGGTGGACGCGCGCCGCCCCGTATCGCGCGCAATCGCCGCGGGGTCGTACAATCGCGCGAGCATGCCGAGCAGCCGCGGATCGTCCCGACGCGCGAGCCCCAGCTCGCACGACTCGGCGAAGCGCGGCTGCCGGATGCTCACCGCGTATTGCGAGTCGCGGCGTGAAGGATAGGTCAGATCCGGCAGGATGGTGCGGAACGGTGCGGCGAATCCGTCGTCGAAGCGCCGTGTCAGCGCGGCGTGGGGAGCGCGACCGAGGCGCTCGGCCATCGTGATCGCGTACCAGAGTCCGCGATGGGCGAAGAGATGGTAGTTCTCCCCTTCGTACCAGCTGCCGTCCTCGAGCAGCGCGCGCGTGAGGAGACCGCTCAACCCGGACGCGCCGTCGAGCGACCGATCGATCAGTGCCTCGTCGCCGAGCAGTGTGCCAGCCGCGAGCATGGCGGCGTCGTTCCACACCTGTCGGTTGGAGATGCTCTCGTCATACGACGCGATGAGCCGCGCGCTCGGCTCGACGATGCGATCGCGCACCCGCCCGCCGCGCGCGTGCTCGGTACGCTCGTCGGACGTCTCGAGCAGGTCGACGGCGAGGACGAGCTGGAGCAGCCAGATCGATTCGAGGTAGGTGCTGAAGAAGGGCCGTGATGGCCCGAGCACGTTGTCGCGGTTCGGATACTCGAGATACCGCACGGTGTACTCGTCGAGCACTCGCCACGCCGCTTCGATGCAGGTCTCGTCGTCCAGGAGCACGCCCAGCACGGCGGCGTGGAGCACGCGCTCGGCCAGCCAGAGCTGGTACCAGTAAGGGCGGAACCGGTCGTGCAGCTCACCCACCATCTCGATGCCACACGCGGGGCAGACGTGTCGTGGATCGATCGGGTCGAACCGGAGGAACGATCCGTCGCGTGGGCAACGGCCGCCGGTGCGCGACAACAGCGCCTTTTCGCGCGGGATCTCGATCGCGCCATCCAGCACGGGCGCGAGCTCGGCGCGCAGGCCACGCGCGAGCGGCGCCAGCGTCCCGCGCGCGACGGACCGGCGCGCATCGAGCGCTTCGGCGTCGAGCAGGAGCGTCATCGTGCGCCGCGCGGAGCGAGCGACCAGTCGTGCACGGTGACCAGCTCGCCCCGCAGGTCCATGTGTGCACCGCGCACCCGACGAGAAACGCCCTGCACTCCTCGCGCGTGGTACACCCACGTCGCAGGCGCGAGCGAGTCGAGCGCTTGCTGCACGCCGACCCATGCCGCGCGGCGTGGCGCGCCTTCGGCTGCTTCGGCGGCCGCACGAAGGAGCGTATCGAGCGACGGAGTGTGAAAGCCGGTGTAGTCGAGCGTGCCGCCACGCTGGCGCGTGTCGAACAGCGCGCTCACGTAAGCGAGCGACAGGTCGCCCGGAACTCCGGCGATGAGCAGATCGAACTGCTTCGACGGCGCGCGTGCCGTGGTGAGGAACGAACCCATCTCCGTCTGGCGTACCCGCATGCGGATCCCACGCGCCGCGAGGTCGCCCTGAAGGAGCTGCTCGGCGACGTTGTCGCCACTGCCGACGGTGAGGAGCTCGACGTCGAGCGCGTGCCCCGCGCGGCGGCGCAGACCGTCCGTGCCGCGGCGCCAGTCAGCCGCGTCGAGCAGCGAATCGGCGGCGGCGGTGTCCTTCATCGCGCGCGGCGACCAGGCCAGCGGGCTGTCCGGGGGCACTGGCCCTGACCACGGCGTGCCAAAGCCGGCGAGCGCGACCTCGACGATCCGCGCGCGGTCGATGGAGCGCGCCACGGCCGTGCGCACTCGCGGGTCGTCGAATGGTGGCCGAGTCGTGTTGAAGAACAGCGCGGTGCTGAAGAGCACTGGATAGGTCATGACGTCCAGTGTCGCATCGCGTCGGGCGAGTGCGACCATCATCGGCGAGATCCCCGCCATGTCGAGCTCTCCGCTCGCGAGGCCGGCGAACTTGGTGGTCGCCTCGTCGACGACGGCGATGGTGAGACCGCGAAGGGCCGAGGGACCACCGAGCGACGCGGGAAATCGCTCGTTGCGCACGAACGTCCAGCTCGCGCCACGCCGGCGCGACGAGAACCTGAACGGCCCGTTCCCGACCGGGGCATCGTTGAACGCCGTCGAACGCAGCGACGGACGCGCCACCGACGACAGCCGGTGCGCGGGAACGAGCGGAAGCTCGGCGAGGTACGGAGGCAGATCCGCGCGCGGCGCGACGAACGAGAGCACGAGGGTCGTGTCGTCGCGCGCGACGGCCGTGTCGAGCGTCGCGAGCTCGGCGGCTCGTGGAAAACCGGTCGCGGGATCCTTCGCCGCGAGCAGGGTGAACACCGCGTCGCGCGCCGTAGTCGGCGGGCCGTCGTGCCACCGGAGGTCCGGTGTGAGCGTGAGCTCGAGCGTGCGTCCGCCGTCACGCCAGCTCCAGCGACGCGCGAGGTATGGCTGGTGCACGAGCGACGAATCGTATCGCGTCAGCGTGACGAAGAGGGCGAAGCGCTGGATCTGGCGTGCCAGCGTATGGGTGGTGACGAGCGGATTGGCCGACTCGAGATCCGCGCCCGACGCGACCACCAGCACGTCGTCTGGTCGCTGCGGCGAGATGCACGACGCCACGAGCGAGAGAACGAGCGCGGCGCACGTTGACGCGAGCCGCGGGGCATGCGATATCACCGCGTGCGCTCTCCCGCTCTCTTCCGCGCCGCTGCGCGCACGGTGGTCTTGTACTGGTGCGTGCTCTCGCTCACCTTCGCGCTCCTCCGTCTTGCCCCCGGGGACCCGGCCACCTTCCTGCTCGCACCGGGCGCGAGCGCCGCCGACGCGGTCCGACTGCGCACGGAGCTCGGGCTCGACCGCCCGATCGCGGTCCAATATGCACGCTGGCTCGGCTCGACGCTGCGCGGTGATCTCGGCACCAGCTTCGTCGAGGGGCGCGCGGTGTCGGCGACGATCGCCGACGCGCTACCCGTGTCGCTCGCGCTCGGACTCTCGTCCCTGCTGGTGTCGTTCGCGCTGGGCATCACGATCGGAGTGATGCAGGCCTCGGCGCGCGGCACCTTCGGCGACCGCGTGCTGACCGGACTGTCCGTGGTCCTCGCCGCCTCGCCCGCGTACTGGCTCGGATTGGGTGCGATCGCCTGCTTCACTTATCTGGCCTCGTCGCTCAGCATGCCGATGTGGATGCGCCTGCCCGCCGTGGGCATGACGACGCCCGGCGCGGAGCTGTCCGGCCTGGCCCACGCCGCGGACATCGCTCGGCACTCCATCCTGCCCGTCACCCTGCTCGCCGCGATCGGAGCCGCAGGAGTCGCGCGGTACGTGCGCACGAGCGCGCTCGACAGCATCGGCGCCGACTGGGTGCGTACCGCGCGCGCGAAAGGCCTCGCCGAGCACGCGGTGCTCCGCAGGCATTTGCTGGCGAACCTGCGAGCACCCATCGTCACGCTCTTCGCGCTGTCGCTCCCGGGGACGGTCGCCGGATCGGTGTTCGTCGAGTCGATCTTCGGGTGGCCGGGGATGGGCCGGCTGATGGTGACGTCGATCGTCGCGCGAGACTACCCGGTCGTCCTCGGCTGCGCCGCCGCCTATGCCGCGGTGGTGATCGTGGCGAACCTCGTGGCGGAGTGGTTGCTGCCCTGGGCCGATCCGCGCGTGTCCGAATGAACGGCGCGGGCGAGGTCCGGCTCTCACGCTCGGGACGGCTCGCACTGCTCGCGCTGGCGACCATCGCGGCGGGCGTGATCCTCGTGCCGATGCTCGCGTCGCGCGATCCGCTGCTCATCGAGGACGTGCTCGCGCGGCGCCTGATTCCTCCTCTCGGGCGAGACGCGCAAGGCGGCTGGCACCTGCTTGGCACCGACCGCTTCGGCCGCGACCTGTTCGTGAGGATGATGCTTGCCGGCCGGCTGTCACTGCTCGTGGGCGTGATCGGTGCGGGCGTGTCCGGGGCCGTCGGCACGGTGCTCGGCGCGCTGGCGGGCTGGTGGTCGGGAAGCGCGCTCGATCGTGGGATCACCGCGGTAGCGGACGTGCTGCTCGCGCTGCCCCGCCTTGTCCTGCTGCTCGTCGGCGTCGCGCTCTGGCCGCCCGGGATCGGCACCATCCTCACGGTGCTCGTGCTCACCGGATGGATGGGCGTCGCGCGGCTCGTGCGCGCCGAGGTGCGCACGGTGCGCGAGCGGCCGTACGTGCCGGCGGCGCAGGCACTGGGCGCGTCGACTCTGCGAGTGCTGGCGCGCCACGTGCTGCCGAATGCGATCGGACCCGCGCTGGTCGCGACGACGCTGGGCGTGGGCAACGCGATCCTGCTCGAGAGCGGACTCTCCTTCCTCGGGCTCGGCATTCAGCCGCCCGCGCCGAGCTGGGGGAACATGATCGCCGGGGGACGGGATCTCCTGGTGGTCGCGCCGTGGGTGTCGCTCGCGCCCGGCATCGCGCTCGTGCTCACGGTATTGGCGACGACCCTGCTGGGCGACGCGTGGCGCGACCGGATCGCCGGCGAGCGTGGCGCCCTCGTGCGCCCCTAGCGATCGTCGGTCCAGCGCACGAGGACCGTCACGATTGCATGCGGCGGCGCGGTGAACCGGACGACGTCGCGCTCGACAGAGAGTGCCGACAGTGGCGTCTCGTCGAGTCGAGCGAGGGTCGCCTCGGCGATCGGATGCGCCGTGCGCCACGCGCCGTCAACCGCGGTATCGCGTCGATTCACACACCGCAGGACCACCCAACCCGGCTCGCGCGCTGGCATCGCCGCACTGAACGCGAGACCTGCGCCCGTGAGCTCCAGACCGCCGGCGATCTGCGGCTCCCGCAAGTTCGAGCGCAGCGTCCGACCCGCGAGCGGCAGCAGCACGTCGTCGGCCATGCGATCGATGTCGTCGCGCTGCTCGGGCGTGTCGAGGCCGTGCACCGCGAGCGCGAGGGAAGCGCGATATGGTCCGAGCGACTGCGCCAGCGGCGTATCGGCTGGCCAGCCCGCATGACCCGGTCGCTCGGGGAGGTCGTGGCGCGACAGCGCACCCACCGCGCGCACGAGCGTCACGGCGACGGCGCCATCGACGAGACTCTCGTACTCGGCAAGACCGTCGGAGAACACCGTCACGCCCGCCGATTCGCTGTAGCGCGATACGTACCGATGCAGTGGAGCGCCGGGCACCACGCGCTCCATCGCCTCGTCCTCGGATGCGACGACCGGCACGACACGCTCCATGAGGTGGAACGCCGCGTCGGCGACCGTGCGCGCGTTCGGCAGCCCCGTCGCGATGCGGATGCGCAGCCGATGGTCCGTCGACGCGTTCATGCCCTCGACTCGAATGCGCAGGAACGGCGCTCCCGCGTCGAGCACCACGCAGAGCTGACATCGGTTCGCTGCCGCGCCGCCCGCACCCGAGCGCCAACGGCGCTCGATGGCGATCTCGCCGCGCAGCGGTCCGCGGTGCACCACCCGCACCCGATGCGCCGCCGGAAGATCGCGTGCGTCGCGAATCGCCGGAGTGTACAGGTCGCCCTCGTCCGACTCATCCTCGAGGGTGACTGCGCGCTCGATCACCCGGCCGACGACGAGATCGCGCACGCGCACGTTGCCATCTGGGTCCACCTCTACTCGTAGCAGACCGTTGTCCAATGCACCGTCCTCGACGCGCACCGTGCTGTCCGCCGGTGGTGCGACCGCGCGACCCAGGGCCTCCTGTGATCGAGTCGCCACCGCGTATCCGGGCATCGTGCCGATCCAACCGACCGCACGCGCTTCCACGACGAGATCGGCGTCGGGATAGTCGCGCGGCGACTCGGTGAGCGCGACGCGCTCGGTCCGCCCGAGGATCTGCAATGGCATTCCGTCGATGCGCCAGACGGGTGGCTTGCGGCGTGCGCCCTGTCGCGCGGCGGAGCCGGGTCCGACTGCCACGTCGGCGATGGTCGCCTCCAGGTCGAGCTCGACGATTCCGCCCCTGGACCGCGGCGCACGGTTGCGCAGCAGCACGGCGGGCCGCCACTCCGATGAGGCGCGCCTGGCGCGTTCGACGTCGTGCTCGAGGACCGCGCTCACGGCGTCGTTGCGCAGCGTCTCCGAACGATCGGAGACATCGGCCTGGCGCGCGTCGAGCGCGACGGCGACGGCGTCGACCGAGGTGCCACACAGCGTGTCGTGCGGATGACCTTCGAGCAGTAGTCGCCACGTTGCGCGCAGAAGCGCGCGATCGCCTTCCCGAGCCTCGCGCGCCAGCGCGGTCCACGGCTCCACATCGCGCACGAGCGAGCGCTCGAGCCGAGCATTCTCGCGCTTCTGGGAGGCGCGGCTCGCGAGCGTTCCCTGCAGGGTCCAGGTGTAGCCATACGAGTCGCGCAGCTCACCCCGGACGATCGGCATCGTACGGTCGCGTGCCGCCTCGACGAGCGCCTCGGCGAAGCCGCACAACGACGCTTGGGATACTTCGATCGGGCGGGCGGCATCGGCAAGCAGTGCTACGGCTTCGCGCTGTCGTCGCTGTCGAGCGTGGTGATCCGCACCGTTCGGCAGCAGTGCGACGCCCAGCGCGGCGCGCGGGGCGAGGGTTCCCTCGAGCCGCCGCCAGCGATCGGTGGCCGAGGACGACGTCTCGGGGAGCGAGCTCCCCAGCTCGTAGCCGTCCGGGGCGAGATGATGAAGGAGCACTTCCGCGCCACTCGGCGCATTCCATCGCACCGTGTCGCCCCGGGGCCAGCGGCGTCCACCATAGCCGCGCCAGAGAATCACGAGCGGCAGCCCGAACCCGACCGCGAGGTCAGGAAGCGCCGCGGGATGCCCGAACGCATCGGGGCAGTACAAGACCGGAGGTGAATCCGCGCGCATCGCACGGAGCGCGTCGCGGCCGGCGAGCAGATTGCGCACGAGCGCCTCGCCGCTCGGAATGAGCTCGTCGGCGAGCACGTACCAGGGGCCAGCCTCGAGGCGACCCTCGCGCAGCAGTCCGGCAAGCTCGGCGCGGCGCTCGGGTCGGATGGCCAGATAGTCCTCGAGGACGATCGCCTGACCGTCGAGCAGGAAGCTGGTTCCCGTCACCGGCGGATCGTCCAGTAGCTCGTCGATCAGGGCGACGAGGCGGTGCCGGAAGTGCCCCGCGGGGTGGTACCACTCGCGGTCCCAGTGCGTGTGGGCGACCACGAGCACTCGCAGCGGCAACGTCATCCGCGGAGTGTGGGCGGGGCGAGACCGGCGCACAAGGCGCCAGAACGCAGCGCGCGGGGCGGACCCGAAGGCCGCCCCGCGCGAGAGAACGCCTCGTTCGTCGTCAGACGACGGGTCGGCGTCCGGTGATCAGGCGGTAGACGATCACGATCAGCGCGAGGACGAGCAGCAGGTGGATCAGGCCGCCGCCGACGTGGAAGGCGAACGCGCCGAGTGCCCACAGGACGAACAGGACGATCGCAAGAGTGAAGAGCATGGCGTGCATCCTCGAGTGAGAGAGTGAACTGCTATTCCAGGCTCATGCAAGGCAACGATCGTACCGGGCGCTGCGCTACGGCCGCGATACCCCATTTGCCGGCTCGGGCGACCGCGACGAGCCGGCCGCCGTCCCCGAAGGTGCCGATGCGTGAGTCTGTCGGGCGAGCAGGATCCGGGCGGCGCGAACGTCGTGGCCAACGTCGATCAGGAGGATCGCCAGGTCTCCGACGCCCCACAGCAGGCCCGCGAGAACGATCAGTCGACTGGCCTCGCCGAGCAGGGTTGGGACCGCCGCGCTGCCCTGCGCTACCACGCCCGTGACCACCTCGGCGACGAGCAATAGTCCCAGCACCACGCCCATGAGCTTGAAGAGCTTCGAGAGATATCGGAGTCCCACGTACGGCTCGAGATCGCTCAGCCTGACGTCGGGGATCACCGGCGTCTCAGGGTCCGGCTTCAATGCGTTTCCCAGCCGGTCGATCGGTCCCGCCGCCTTTGTGGGCGTCGTCGCATCTACAGCCCGCCGATGTTCAGTCATGATCCCCCTCCGGATCCTATCCAGCGGGCGCGATAGCCCCGCGTGTCGATGTGAATGAAAGGTCCGTGCCCGGACGCTGCCGGATACACGCCTGCGCCGCCGATCAGTTCGGGATGTGCGGCTTCTACCCGGTCCACCGCCTGGCTGATGACCCGCGCGTCCTCGATGCTGCTGCGTCCGTCACGATTCAAATCGTCCATGACGCCGTCGCCGTTGCTGTCGATCAAGATGTCGGCCGCATCCCCGTACATGTGCCGGCTGAGCCCGGCTCGACCTCCCGTGTTGCCGCCCCCCTTGTTGTACTGGGGCGTCCTGAAGCCGCTCATCACCTTGACCCCGCTCACGTTCACCCCGCGGCTTTCCAGATCGTTCAGAACGAGCTCGAGCTTGTCCACGTTCCGCATTTCCAGCACCAGGAACTTGGGCCAGACGCTCGCCTGGTCGTGAGTGAGGAAGTCGCGCAGACGGAAATGCTCCGACACGCGGGTGTCGGCGTTCTGCTGAGTGACCTCGATGAAGCCGGACGGTGGCCGATATCGATCAGGGGGCGCTTTCTTCGGCGCCGAAACCCGGCCGCTCTCTCCAGGCCAGTTGCCGATGTAGTAGAGGCCGACGCGCCCGTTCCTCTTCTCGGAGCGCGGACGCATGCTGATGACGTTGAAATCGGTGATCGGCTTGATGGCGCTGCCTACGGCGACGGCGAGCCGCCAGATGCCCGCCCGTGGAGCGACGGTGGTCTGCTCGGACTCGGCCTGCTGCGCGCGAAGCTCCGCGCCCTCGGGCAGCGCTTCGGCCTCGAGGGGTGCGCCGGCGGGAACGACCTGCGCTCGCAGCTTTCCGCTCGCTCCGCGCAACTCCCCTGCGATTGCGTTCAGCGAGGCCTCGGTGAGATAGGCCGCGTTCGGCGCATCGGGGTTCGCGATGGCGCTCACTACCATTGGCCTCGCCGGCGCGTTCGGATCGTTGGACGGCCGCGTCGCCGAATCGACGATCGCCCACGTCCAGCCGATCATCAGCACGGCGACGACCAGGCTCCCGAACAGCTCGAGCACGCGCTCCGTTCTCGCCGACACGCCGGCGCGGTGCCAGCGGCTCTTGGCGGGTGGCGGGATGTGCAGCGCATGCTCGGCGAGATGCACGAGGTCGCCGAGCATGCCCGTTGACCCGCTGGGGACAGCTGTCGAACTTGCGTCGCCCCCGCCGTCTCTCACTTCGCTCTTCGAATGCAATCTCTTCTCGATCTCTTCCATCAGCTGACGGACGTTCGCGAGCTGGTGCGCGTGGGCGGATACGTCGGTCTGACGGCCATCATCTTCGCCGAAACTGGCCTGCTCGTCGGTTTCTTCCTCCCCGGCGACTCGCTGCTGGTGACGGCGGGTCTGCTTTCCGCGCAGCCGCAGTTCGGCCTCAACGTGTACGCGCTCGGCGCCCTGCTCACGGTGGCGGCGATCGTTGGTAACTCAGTCGGATACGTCATCGGGCGCGCGACGGGACCGCGCCTCTTCACGCGTGACGATTCGCTGCTGTTCAAGAAGAAGCATCTGTACCGGGCCCAGGAGTTCTACAGGAAGCACGGTGGCAAGACTCTCGTGATTGCGCGTTTCATGCCGATCGTGCGCACCTTCGTCCCGGTTGTGGCAGGGTTGGCCAATATGCCTATCGGCGTCTATACGGCCTACAACGTGCTGGGAGCCGTCGCCTGGATCTGGTCGATGCTCTTCATCGGTCACTTCCTCGGGCGCGCGGTGCCGGGCATCGACAAGCACATCGAGCCGATGATCCTCGTGATCATCGCCCTGTCGCTCCTGCCGGCCGTCATCTCGTGGTGGCGTGAGCGGGCGAAGGCAGCCAAGGCGCCCCGTGTGGTACCCGATCCCTGAACCAATTGGAGAAAGACATGGCTCACACCCTTCCGCCTCTGCCGTACCCGACGAACGCGCTGGAGCCGCACATCGACGCGCAGACGATGGAGATCCATCACGGCAAGCATCACAACGCCTACGTCACGAACCTGAATGCGGCGCTCGAGAAGGCGCCCGAGCTCGCGGACAAGTCGCTCGAGGATCTGCTGCGGAACCTGAACAGTGTGCCGGAAGCGGTGCGAGGGGCGGTGCGCAACAACGGCGGCGGCCATTGGAACCACTCGCAGTTCTGGCCGACGATGGGTCCCAACGGCGGTGGCGGTCCGACGGGGAAGCTGGCCGATGCGATCAACGCGTCGTTCGGCGACTTCGAGAAGTTCAAGGAGGCGTTCAACGCCGCCGGCGTTGCACGGTTCGGCTCGGGGTGGGTGTGGCTGGTCAACGAGGGCGGCAAGCTCGCCATCACCAGCACGCCGAATCAGGACAACCCACTGATGGACGGCAAGGCACCCCCGATTCTCGGCAACGACGTGTGGGAGCACGCCTACTACCTCAAGTACCAGAACCGCCGCCCGGACTATCTGAAGGCGTGGTGGAACACGGTGAACTGGGAGGAGGTCGGCCGGCGCTTCAAGTGAGTTGGTCGGTTGGATCGTGGGTTGGTTGGAAACGGCCTCGGGAGACAGGAGCTTCCCGAGGCCGTTCAACTCACGAGCTCACGATCCAACCAACCAACTCACAGCATCAAGGCACGATGCTTCCCTTCGGCTCGATCCTCACCGCCCACAACCCGCTGTTGAAGTCGTTCACATAGGCCAGGCCGTCCTTCTTGTTCACGACCACACCCCACGTCATCGGCGCGTTGGGGATGTTGCCCTTGGGGTCGGCGGTCATCACTTCCCCGATCAGGCGACCTTGCGCCAGCAGGTCGCCACGCACCTCTCCGCTGATGTCGAACGCCTTGAATCCGGCGTTGTAGGCGCCGAGATAGAGCGTATCGCCGGCGACCCACACGTTGTGCACGCCGCCGAACTCCGGCTCGTACCACGCGAGCGGCTTGAGGTTCTGAATGTCGCGCGCGTCGAGGATGTGGAGGCGTCCATGTGCGCGCGAGATCTGCCCCGAGAACAGCTGCTCGGCGGCGTTGTTGCCGAACACCTCGTCGGCGACGATGATGTAGTCCTTGTGACGCCACGCAGTGTGCGTCCCACGAATGAACCCCTTCCCTCCTTCGGCCTCGACCGCCTTGTAGAGCGCGTCGAGGTCGTACTTGTACTGGGTCACGAGCTGTGGGGTCGAAGGCGTGCCGCCCTTGATGCCGTTGCCGACGTCGAGGACCACGAGCCCGTCGTTCCACCACGAGCCGTAGAGGAGTCCGTCCTGCACGTCGATGTCGTGCAGCATCCGGCCTGCCTCGGCGCGCGGAGTCTTCCACATCCCGACCTGCTTGGGATGCGCCGGATCGCTGATGTCGACGATGTGAACTGCACCCGTGCCGTCGTTGGTGAGATACACGTGGGTGCCGTGCTTCGGCTGGGCATGGACGAACGCCGAATGCACACCCGCGGTGACACCCTCGGTGAACTCGCTCAACGCCTTCGGATGCAGGGGATCGCGCGTATCGGCGATCACGATGCCGTTCTTGCGGTCGGCGGCGCCCTCGCGGGTGATCACGAGAGTGTTGCCGTCCGGCGTCGTCATGATGTCGTTGATCGACCGCGCGTTCACGATGATCGAATCGACGATCGTCGGGTTGGCAGGATTCGAGATATCCACCGCGTACACGCGGTCGCCGCCCATGATCGTGCCGAGATAGGCGACGTTGCCGTTCGGGTGGATCCAGACCTCGCTGGTGTGAAACGCGCTTCGGACCAGCTTCCCGACGATCTGAAGCGGACGCTTGATGTCGCGGTCCACCGCTGTGACCACTGCCTCACCCGTGCGAGCCCCGAAGTTCGCCGACACCTGATAGGTGCCCGGATTGTACGCCACGAAAGCGCCCGACTCGTCCACCAGACCATTCCCGGGCGTGAACAGCCAGCTCGGCGTGAGCCCGCGGATCTCGCGCCCCTGCGCGTCCTTCGCGATCGCGCGCAGACGGACGACGTCACCCGTGCGCACCTGCGCCGTCGACGGCTGCACCTCGACGCTCGCGACCGGCGTGGCGACGACCTCCACCGACCAGCGCTCGGCCGCACTGCCGGCGGTCGCGGCGATCGACGCACGGCCCGGTGCGAGCGCCTGGAGCAGGCCGTCCGAAGTCACGCGTACGACGGCAGGCTGGTCGCTGGTCCACTGCGCACGATCGTTCCGGCGGTCGTTCGCTTTGGAGAAGACGCTCGCGGAGAGTCGCGCGCGCTGGCCCACCGCCAGGCGCGTGGGCTTCGGGGACACCGTGACGCGCGCCGCGGGGCCAGGCACCATCGCCACCTCGAACCGCTCGACGACCGGCTTTCCGCCGGCCACCGTCGCGATCGCGGCGATGGGCATCGTGCCTACCGCCCCAGCCGTCAGGAGCCCTGTCGAGTCCACGGTGCCTTCGAACCGGCCTCCCGCGACTCGGAACACGATCCGCGCGTCCGGCACCGGCTTTCCCGACTCGTCGAGCAGCTTGGCGCTGAACCGCATCGAATCGCCCGCCGCCACGGTGCGAGTCGTCGGCGTGATCACGAGCCGCGGTGCGGACTGCGCGGATGCGGCGCTCGGCACGATCATGCCAAGCGCGATCAGCGCACCTCCCATGAGGGAAGTCGATCGCCGGGCCGCGGGGCGGCCAGAGGCGCGCCGCGAGCCGCCGGCCGACAGTGCGACGAGCCCGTCGAGCGTCATTGTGCCGCCTCCCCCTCTAGGTAGGTGTACCCTTCCAGTCCCGCTACGTAGTCCGCGATGAACGCGTTGGCTTCCGTGCGACTGATGTGCTTCACCTGGGTGACTTTGCGCCGAAAGGTCTGCAGCAGGTCCGAGGCGCGGAACTGCACGTAGTTCAGCACTTCGGTCACCGTGTCGCCGTGCACCAGGTCGGTGATCTCGTAGCCGTTGCCGGCCAGCCGGATGTGCACCGCGTTCGTGTCGCCGAAGAGATTGTGCAGGTCGCCCAGGATCTCCTGGTACGCGCCGGTGAGAAACACCCCGAGCACGTACGGCTCGCCGTCACGCCACTCGTGCAGCTCGAGCGACGGGTTGCCGTCCTTCTCCCCGACGAAGCGATCGATCTTCCCGTCGGAGTCGCAGGTGATGTCCTGCAGCGTCCCGCGGCGCGTCGGCTCCTCGTTCAGCCGGTGCACCGGCATGAT
>DATFOL010000329.1:0-6960 GCA_035265545.1 Gemmatimonadaceae bacterium
GCACGAGGATCCGGTCGGCGCTGAGGATCGTCGACAGCCGATGCGCGATGACGAAGGTCGTCCGGCCGCGGCGCAGCGCGTCGAGCCCCTCCTGGATCATCGCCTCGCTCTCGCTGTCGAGGCTCGAGGTGGCCTCGTCGAGCAGAAGGATCGATGGATCCGCCAGCAGAGCGCGCGCGATCGCCACGCGCTGTTTCTGCCCACCCGAGAGCTTCACACCTCGTTCGCCCACCACCGTGTCGTAGCGCTCGGGCATCCGCTCGATGAACTCGTCGCAGTGCGCCACGCGCGCGACACGCTTCACCTCGTCGAGCGTCGCGTCAGGACGCGAGAAGCGGATGTTCTCCAGGATGGTCCCGTCGAACAGGAAGGTGTCCTGCAGCACGAGGCCGAGCTGCGCGCGATAGCGACGCAGATCGAACTCGCCGATCTCGCGATCATCGACGCGAATGCTTCCCGTGGTCGGACGATGAAAGGCCGCGAGCAGACCGAGCAGCGTGCTCTTCCCCGAGCCGCTCGGCCCCACCAGTGCCGTCGTCGTGCCGGCGGGCACGGTGAAGCTGACGTGGCGGAGCGCGGGCACGCCGGCGCGATACTCGAACGACATGTCCTGCACCTGCACGGCGCCCGCGAGTCGCGCGCGCGGCTCGCCGGTGGGCGCGCGTCCGTCCTCCGTCGGCTCGTCGAGCATCTCTCGCGCGCGCTCGAGCCCCGCCAGCGCGTCGGAGAGCTGGGTGCCGACCTGCGCCACCTGGATGAGCGGCGCGACCACGAGCCCGGTGAACAGCGCGTACATCGCCAGGTCGCCGAGCGTGAGCGAGCCGGCGAGCACTGCCCGTCCGCCGGCGAGGATGAGCGTCGCGCCGATGGCGCCGACGGCGAGCGCGGTGAGCGCGCCCACTGCCGCCCAGCCGGTCAGCGTCACCTCGACGAGGCGCAGCATGCGATGCACGCCGCGGGCGAAGATCAGATCCTCGCGCCGCTCGGCGACATAGGCCTTGAGGACGCGGATGCCGCCCAGCGCCTCGTTCAGCCGTCCCGCGACGCGCGCGAACTCCATGCTGCGCTCGCGGTTGACCGGCCGCAGCTTCGCGAACGCGAATCCGACGCCTCCGCCAATGGCCGCGAGGAACAGCAGCATGATGCTCGTGATGCGCCAGTCGATCCAGAACAGGATCCCCAGCGCCGCCGTCGCCGTGACGAGCCCGCCGAGGAGCTGCACGAAGCCGGAACCGAGCAGGTTCCGGATCCCGTCGGGATCGTTCATGATGCGCGACGCGAGCACGCCCGTCTGGGTCGCGTCGAACCGCTCGACGGGGAGCCGCAGCACGTGCTTTGCCAGCCTGCGGCGCATGTCTGCCACCGCGCGCTGCGCGGCGGTGCCGAGCACGCGCGCCAGCGCATAGCCGGTCGCCGCCTGCACGATCGTCGCGCCGACGACGACCGCCGCCAGCGGGAGCAGGAGATCCGCTCGGCGATCGACGAGCACGTGGTCGATGAAATACTTGGACGACGCCGGGAGCACGAGGCCGGCGATTCGGCTCACGAGCGTGAGCACCACGCCCGCGGCGATGTAGCCGCGGTGCTTGCGGAGCAGCGAGCGCACCTCGACCCACGCGCGCGCCGACCGCTGGCTCGCGCCGCCCGTCGCCTCGAGCATCTCCTCCGGCTTGGGGAGGCGATCCCCGCGCGGGAACATCCGCATCGGCGCGCTCATGCGCAGATGCAGTGAGTGGGTTGGTGGGATCCTGGGTTGGTGGGATCCCACCAACCCACGATCCCACTCACGAACTCACTCCAGTCGCGTGTCAGGGTCATGCTGCCGACGACGTCATGTCGGCCATCCACGGCGCGCTGCGCTGCGTGATCCAGCGAATCAAGGTCGCCAGCCCGATGCCGATCGCGGCGATCACGACGAGGATCGCGTAGAGGTGATCGATCCGGAACGTCTGCCACGACAGCCACAACATCGCGCCGATGCCGGTGCGCGCGCCGACCATCTCCACACCGATCGTCGAATGGAACGCGACGTTGGCCGAGAGCCGGAAGCCGGTGAGCATGAGCGGCAGGCTTCCGGGGAGCAGCACGTGCAGGAACATCTGCCGCCGGCTCGCGCCATAGTTGCGTGCCAGCTCGAGGTGCACGGGGTTCATCCCGCGCACGCCCGCCACGGTGTTGAGCAGCATCGGGAAGAACGCGCCGAGCGACACCGCGGCGAGCTTCGACGTCTCGCCGACGCCGAGCAGCACGATGAGCAGCGGGAAGAACGCGAGTCGAGGGATGGGGTGCAGCGCCGCGACGAGCGGATCGATGATGCGACGCAGCCGGCGCGACGTCCCCATCGCCAGGCCGAGTGAGACGCCCACCCCGGCGCCGCACAGCAGCCCGAGCCCGATGCGGCCGAGCGTGGAGACGAGGTTCGTGGCCAGCGAGCCGTCGGCGATCATCTTGCCGAGCGACGTGATCACGTCCGACGGCGCCGGGAGGAAGAACCCGGTATGCAGGCCGAAGCGCACGAGCGCCTCGAGCGCGCCGAGGATCGCCGCCCACACGATGAGGAAGCGGAACGACCACCGCACCGGCACCGCGGCGGGTACGGCTGCCTGACCGGTGCCCGTGGGCTCGCGGCTCACGGCGTGATCTCCGTCGGCGACTCGAGCAGACGCCACACGTCCTCGACGATCGCGCGCGCCTCGGCGGCGTCGCGGCGCAGGTCGCGAGGCCGCGCGAATGGAACCGGGATGTTGGCGAGGATGCGCCCCGGGCGTCCCGACATCACGACGACGCGGTCGCCGAGCAGCACCGCCTCGTCGATGTCGTGCGTGACGAACACCACCGTGCGCTGATCGGCGGCCCAGATGCCGAGCAGCTCGTTCTGCATCCGGCGCCGCGTCTGGGCGTCGAGCGCCCCGAACGGTTCGTCCATCAATAGAAGGGGCGCGTCGACGACCATGGCCCTTCCAATTCCGAGTCGCTGCCTCATTCCAACAGAAAGCTCGTGCGGGTAGTGGTCGGCGAACGCGGCGAGGCCCACGCGCTCGAGGTATGCCATGGCGCGCACGCGACGCTCGTCGCGCGCCACCCCTTCGAGCTTGAGCCCGAAGGCGACGTTGTCGACGACGGACATCCACGGGAAGGTGCCGTGCTCCTGCACGACGAGCCCGCCGCGCACGCGGTGCGACGCGGGCTCCCCCTCGAACAGGATGCGTCCTGTCGTGGGCTCCTGCAGGCCGGCGATGATTCGCAGCAGCGTGGACTTTCCGCACCCGCTCGGGCCCACGATGCACACGAACTCGTTCACGTCCACGGCGAGCGAGACGTCGGCGAGGGCGACGACGTGACCGCGCTCTCCGGCGAAGGTGTGGCCGACGTGCTCGCAGGTGAAGTGCCGTGAACGCCCGTGCGATGGCCGGACCAATGCCGCGCTCCCGATGCTGGAGGTCGTTGTCATGGGATGGCTACCGACCGATCACCATGCGGCGCGGATCCCGGCCGTGATCCAGCGCGGCGCGCCCATGTCGGCGAGGCCGGCGCGCGTGCGCGCGATCTCGAAATCCTCGTCGAGCAGGTTCTCCACCTTCACGTGCGCGGTGAGCCCCCGGCCGATGGCCCGGTTCACGCGCAGGCCGAGCAGCCAGAAGGCGTCGAGCTGGACCTCGTTCAGGTCGTCGTCGTATCGCGCGCCGACGTGGCGCGCCTCGAGCGCCGCGCCGAACCAGCGCGGCGAGTCGAACGCCGCGCGGAGGTTCACGGTATGCTTCGCGGCGCGGATCGCCCGCTTGCCGTCGGCCGGCTGGCTCGGCGCGATGACGCGCGTCGGCATGAACGCGTGTCCCCCACCGAGCATCCACTCGGCGGCCGGCCGCCACTCGAGCTCCGACTCCACGCCGCTGCTCAGCAGCCCGGGCACGTTGCGGCGCTGGCCGCACGTCTGGCGCGCCGGCATCAGACCGCATGGAGCGATCACCTCCGCCGTGGTCCCCGCGGTGCCGACGGTGATGTCCATGATCGGCGAGGTGACGCGATTGCGGAACAGGGTCACGCGCCCGAGCAGCGAGGCGGACGGCGTGAAGTCGATGCCGCCCTCGATGCCACGCAGCCGCTCGGCGTTCAGCTCCGCGTTGCCCTCGGTGACCGTGCCTCGGCTGGAAAACCGCTGGTAGAACAGCTCGTAGAGGCTCGGCGTGCGGAACGCGTCGTACGCGCTGGCGCGCCAGCCCAGCCACTCCGTCATTTGCCACCGGGTGCCGAGCGACCAGGTGAGCTGCGACGTGGTGCGGTCGCGGAAGGTGGAGTCGGAGAGCACGGTGTCGGCGTCGACGTCGCGCAGCTCGCGCCCGCCGTTCACGATCTCGACCCGATCGCCGCGCACGCTCGCCACCAGGCGCACGCCAGCACCGAGGTCCGCCGCGTCCTGCACGAACACGCCGGCGATGCGCTGCGTGCCCCGCGCGATGCGGTCGCGCGTCGGGCGATCGCCGACGAAGGTGAACTTCTCCGAGAACGCCCCGGCCGCCGACGAGACGTCGACGCCGGTGCTGAGCTCGTGGCGCTCGAGCAGCATCTGCGTGTACTGAAGCGACAGCCCGGTGGAATGCGCCGGCGAATCGCTCAGCTTCTGGGGCGTCTGCGTCGTGCGTGCCGCGTCGAGGGTGTAGCTCTTCCCCAATGCCGCACGGCGGTTGGCGAACAGCGCTCCGGTGAGCACGCCGCCGCTGGGCGCGAGCCACCGCACCCCGCCCCGCCCTTCCGACGACGTCTGGTAGTCCTCGTTGCGGATCGGCCGCTCGCCACCGGAGTACGCGCTCCCGGCGGCCCAGACCTGAAGCGCACTCGTGGCGTCGTACGTCACCTTGCCGGAGAGAGCGCGGTTGGTCATCGACGCCGGCCGGTCGATCGGGCCCGCCTGATCCGCGCGCAGGACGACGAAGCCGTCGGTGTTCCAGAAGTCGCCGGCGGCGGCGGCCGCGACCGCGCCACGCTTGACGCTCGCCATGCCAGTGGCGTGGTAGGTGCCGAGACTTCCCCCCTCGAGCATGACTTGGGCACTGGTGCTCTGCGGATCGACCGTGCGGAGGTTCACGACGCCGCCGAGCGAGCGGCTCCCCCATACCGTCGACGCGCCCCCACGCACCACCTCGGCCGATTGCAGCAGCAGCAGCGGGATGCGCCCCCAATCGAGCCAGCCCGAGAACGGGTCGCCCGCCGGGATGCCGTCGAGCAGCACGAGCGCGCGGCCGGCCGACGATCCACCGAGGCCGCGGAACGAGATGATCGACTGGCTCGGGCTCGTGACGTACGTCGACTGGAAGTCGCGCGTCGTGAACCCCGGGATCGAGCGGAGCAGTTCGGGCACTCCCTGCGCCGGCGACTCGGCGATCCGCGTCGCATCGAGCACGACGACGTGCGTCGGGAGCGACTTGAGCGTCTGCTCGGTGCGGGTCGCCGAGACGACGACGGCATCGAGCGCCGTGGCCCGCGTGGAGTCCGTGCGCACCGAGTCGGATCGTGCCTGCGCGGCGAGTGTCGAAGGCGCCAGCGCGAGCGCGAGAAGGGCGAGCGCGCGCACGACTGCTGGCGCCGCGTGAGTGAGTCGAGTCATTGCGATGATGTTGCTGAGCGAGCAGCGCTCGCGGTGACGAAGGTCGAGTCCCACAGCTGATCGCGCGAGAGCGTATGCTCCATCAGCCCCTCGGCGTTGGCCCAGCGCTGGAACTGCATGAGCGACTCCCAGTTGATCTCCGAGCCGGCGCGGAACGTCAGCCAGCACGCCTCGCGAACGACGTCCTCGGACTCACCCGTACCCTCGGCGATGATCGCGACGTTGCGCGGTGTCTTCCCCTGGCGGTACTGATCGACTCCGCGGGTGTACGCGCGGAGGAACCGCACGCCGAGCTCGCGGTCCCTGGTGAGGAGCCGCTCGCCGAAGGTGACGAGTCCCCACTGGAGGCCGGGGGCGGCGTCCTCGGCGCGGATCCAGAGGCGCCCCACCTTGGCCAGGCGCGTGAGCGTCGGCTCGGTGACGGCGAGGCCGTCGATCATGCCGCGCTCGAGCGTCGACACCATGACGGCCTCGGGAAGACGCACCCCTTCGATGCTCTTCACGTCGACGCCGTGGGGCGCGAGCATGCGCGAGACGACATACCGCGTGAGCCCGCTCTGGCTCATGCGCATGCGCTTGATCGGCGTGCGCGCGGGATCGAAGTCGCGGCGCAGCACGATCCCGAAGTAGGTGCACCCGTCAGCGGCGAGCTCCCCTTGCCCCGCGACGACGCGCAGGTTGGCGCCACGTGCCATGGCCGAGAGCAAGCCAGTGTGCGGCGGACCAGGGTGCACGTCGATGCGGCCGGTCACGAGCGCGGCGAGCTGCTCCTCGCTGTTGAGCGACGGCACGAGCTCGACGTCGAGCCCTTCCTGCCTGAAGAACCCCTCGGCATGGGCGATCATGAGCGGGCCCCAGCTCAGGTGCCGCAGGTAGGTGACGCGCAGCGTGGGAAGCGGCGCCTGCGACTCCGGCGACGGCTTGTCGTTCGCGCTGCACGCAGCGAGCACGGCCGCCGCGAGTGCGCCGAGGGCTATCGCGCGGCGCCGCATCACGACGTCACCCGCGCGCGCAGGTCCAGCGGCAGCATCTTTCCGCGCGCCGTCATCATCGGCTGCTCGCGACGTAGGCGAATCGTGCCGGCCTGACGCCACATCGCCTGCGCCATCGACGCCCCGCCGCCCGCATTGTTCAGGGCGTCGAGCACGAAGTCCACCACCTCGGAATCCGAGGGCAGCGGGAGGTGAGGTGCGACGCGAAGCGTGAGACGCGTGAACCCGCGCTCGTCCTCCTCCTCGGCGAACTGATAGTCCAGGGCGGTTCCGCCGTATCGCGCTGGCAGCAGCTCGTCGAGGATGCGCTCCATGTCGCTCCCCACGAGGGTGACCCCTTCACCGGTGAGCTTGCGGAAGCTGCGG
>DATFOL010000330.1:0-8521 GCA_035265545.1 Gemmatimonadaceae bacterium
ACGCGCGAGGAGTGGCTGGCGGCGCGGATCGAGCTGCTGGATGCCGAGAAGGAGCATACGCGCCGCAGCGACGAGCTCGCGCAGCGCCGGCGCGAGCTGCCATGGGTGCGGATCGACAAGGAGTATCACTTCGAGAATGAGGATGGACGAGTCTCGCTGGTGGATCTGTTCCGCGGTCGCTCGCAGCTCCTCGTCTACCACTTCATGTTCGGCCCGGACTATACGGCGGGGTGCCCCTCCTGCTCGTCGATCGCCGACGGCTTCAACGGCATCGCGGTGCACCTGGCGAATCACGACGTGACGCTCGGCGCCGTCTCGCGGGCGCCGTTCCCGAAGCTCCAGGCGTTCAAGCAGCGGATGGGGTGGACGTTCCCGTGGGCTTCGTCGCACGGCAGCGACTTCAACGCCGACTTCGCCGTGCACTTCACGCCGGAGCAGCAGCGCCAGGGCGGCATCGAGTACAACTACCGGCGGGAGAAGGCATGGGCGTCCAACCTGAGGAGCGAGAACGGCGCCGTCGCCGACATCGCCGCCATGGTCGGCACCGACGTGCCCACCTACGTGCTCGACCGCCCAGGCGTGAGCGCGTTCAAGCTCGAGGATGGCGCCGTCTACCACACCTACTCCAGCTATGCGCGCGGGCTGGACGGCATCTGGGGCATGTACCAGTGGCTCGATCGCGCTCCATTGGGGCGCAACGAGCAGGGCGTCTGGTGGCGCCGTCACGACGAGTACGACCAGCGCTGAGCCGAGCCGACCCATGACATCGACCCACCGCTCGGAGCGAACCTTTCTCGGAGTCTCGACACTGCTCTTCGCCGTCAGCGCGGCGATGACGATCGGGTGGTGCGCGTCGATGTCGGCGATGGGCACCATGCCGATGCCCGGAGGCTGGACGATGTCGATGGCGTGGATGCGGATGCCCGGACAGACGTGGCTCGGTGCCGCGGCATCCTTCCTCGCCATGTGGCTCGTGATGATGGTCGCGATGATGCTGCCATCGCTGACTCCGGTGCTGGTCCGCTACCGGCGCGTTGTGGCCAAGGGACGTGAGGCGCGTCTGGCGTGGCTCACCGCGCTGGTTGGCGCAGGGTACTTCCTCGTGTGGACGGTGCTCGGGATCACCGTCTTTCCCGTGGGCGTCGCACTCGCATCGATCGAGATGCGGCTGCCGGCACTGGCCCGCGGAGTTCCGATCGCCGTCGGTGTGGTCGTCGTGATCGCCGGCGCGCTCCAGCACACTGCGTGGAAGGCACGTCACCTCGCATGCTGGCGCGAGGCACCGGCGCCTGGGCGGATGTTGTCGGCGGACGCCGGTGCAGCGTGGCGGTACGGCCTGCGCCTCGGCCTCGACTGCATCTGCTGCAGTGCGGGCCTCACGGCGAGTCTGCTCGTCATCGGCGTGATGGATCTGCGCGCCATGGCCGTCGTGACAGTAGCGATCACGATCGAGCGTCTCGCGCCGGCAGGTGAGCGCGTCGCGCGGGCGATCGGTGGCGTCGCGCTCGTGGCGGGGACTCTGATGATCGCGCGAGCGGCGGGACTCGGATGACGCACGGCTGGCGTCTCCAACGACGGAACGCTCAAATCCGCGTTCCCGCCGTTGGAAGCGCCCGTGTCAGTATCCCCGCGCAACGACGCCCGTCTCTTCCGCCAGGTGCCAGCTATCGGCTGGGCCCACGCTGGTCGACATCCGCCTCCCAATCGGCGACGAGGCGCTTGAGGTTGGCCACGAGGTCCGGACGCCGAGCAGCGAGGTCGGTCCGTTCGCCTGGATCGACGCCGAGATCGAACAGCATCAGTTGACCCCCGTCGACCAGCAGCTTCCATTGGCCGACCCGTGCGGCGCGCTGTTGGCGATCGGGCCGCGCCCAGCGCCAAAACAAGCGGCGTTCGCGGATCGGTGCCTTCCCGCGAAGGATCGGTAGGATGTCGATCCCATCGGGGCGGTAGCTCGCGGGAGGGCGCACGCCGGCGGCGGCGAGGATCGACGCCGTGATGTCCGTCGTGATGGCCACCTGCCTGGAGATCTTCCCGGCCGGAAGCTCCCCTGGCCAGCGCACGATCAGCGGCACCCGAATACCGCCTTCCCATAACGTGCCCTTGCGATGGAACAGCGGCGCGTTGCGCGACAACCACTCACCGCCGTTGTCGTTCGTGAAGATCACCAGGGTGTTGTTCGTCAGGGCGCGCTGGTGGAGTGCCGCGAGGATCTCACCCACACCCTGATCGGCCCGCTCGAGCATCCGCACGTAGTCTCGCCGGGTCGCCGCGACGGAATCGCCGGGCGTCTGGCGCAGGGGACGTCCGTCACGTCGCTCGGCCTCGGTGGGCGCTCGATCGGGAGGTTGAAAGGGCCAGTGGACGGCGTTGTAGGCCACCTCGAGAAAGAACGGCCCGTCGGCATGACGCGTGATGAAACCGACAGCGCGACGTGTGATCTCATCCGTCAGATATCCGGTCGCCTCGACTGGTGTCGTGTTCTCGAAGAGATCCGGTGCGCCTGCCCCGACCCCCGCGATCTGTGCCCGGTTGGTGTAGTACGAATGGGCACCGCTGAGGAACCCGTAGAACTCGTCGAATCCGTGGGCGTTCGGCCCGAACTCGGGCTTGAAGCCGAGGTGCCACTTGCCGACGAGCCCTGTCGCATAGCCGTTCGACTTGAGCAACGCCGGTAGCGACGTTCCCAGAGCAGGCAGGCCGCGCTCCCGATCCTCCGGCATGACCGTGAGTAGCCATTCGAGCCCGACGCGCTGCTGATAGCGGCCGCTGATGAGGGCCGCGCGCGTGGGCGTGCAGACCGCTCCGTTGGCGTAGGCATCGGTGAGGCGTACGCCTTCACGCGCGAGACGATCGATGTTGGGCGTTCGGACGTCCTGCGCGCCGTAGCTTCCGAGATCCCCGTAGCCAAGGTCGTCCATCATCACGAGGACGACGTTCGGCGCGCGCTGGGCCTGCGCGTGAGGACTCGCGCCGAGGAGCAGTGCCGCGAGGATCCAGACTCGACGTTGCATCGCCTGCTCCCTGGCAGATGACTGAGCGCCGAGCGACACGCCAGGCGGTGGCCCGCAACATCGGGCGCTCGACTTTCATCAGTCGAGTATGACCATGACGAGAGCCACAATCAACATCACGATGTCAGGGCCGGCCGGGCTGAGCGAGGCAGACGCGGCACGGGCGGCCGCTGGATGACCGCACAGCCGCCGAGGAGCAACGTCACGAGCCCGGCAGCCAGCGCGCGCGAGGGTCGAGCTGGCGGGGTCCACGAGCCAGCGGAACACGATCGCCGTGGCGAGCGCCTGCGCCGCGCAGGTCGTGAGGCTCGCCGCGACGTGCGCCACCACCGCGCGCACGCGCCACGGGCGCTCGAGCGGAAATCGGTCGGCCAGCGCCAGCACCGGCACGGTGAGCAGCGTCCAGATCTGCCAGGTCACCGCAACCACCACGAGCACGCGCCACGGCGCGAGCCCGGACGGCGCGGTGCGCAGCGAGCCGATCGCGAACGGCACGCCGAGCACCGCGGGAATGCTCCACGCGAGCAGCAGCGTGCGGATCGGCCAGCGTGGAAGTGGAGTGTCCATGGTGCTCAATCTACGGCTTGCCGCGAGCGTCGACGGTGGCGCGCGACGCCGTTCGCATCACCATCGCTACCGCTCGCATCATCGAACGTGGCGCGATGCGTACGATCCGGCCAGAGTCTTCGCCCATGGCTCCGATGATCACCGATCCGCTGGCACCCGACCACGTCGCGCGCACGACGCCGTTCGGCGCGCCGAGTCGCTCGACCCGCCGGCGAGTCGACTCCGTCGACCTGCTGCGCGGCGCCGTCATGATCCTCATGGCGCTCGACCACACGCGCGACTACCTGGGCAACGCCGCCGCGAGCCCGACCAACCTCGCGACGGCGAGCACGGCGCTCTTCCTCACCCGGTGGATCACACACTTCTGCGCGCCCGTCTTCTTCCTGCTGACCGGCACCGGCGCCGCCCTCGCGCTGCGCCACCGATCACGCGGCGAGCTGTCGCGCTTCCTGCTCACGCGCGGCCTGTGGCTGATCGTGTTCGAGGAGACGCTGATGCGGACGCTGTGGCAGTTCAACGTCGACTACCGGCTCACCATCCTCAACGTGCTCTGGGCCCTCGGCTGGTCGATGATCGTGCTTGCGGCGCTCAGCCGCCTGCCGCTCGGCGTCGTCGCCGCGTTCGGTGCCGGGCTGATCCTGCTGCACAATCTCGCCGACCGCGTGACGCCGGCGGCGTTCGGCGCGCTCGCTCCGCTCTGGATCCTGCTGCACCAGCCCGGTCCTCTGGTCGCGACGCCGCGCGTGTTCGTGTTCGTGGCGTATCCGCTCATCCCGTGGATCGGCGTCGCGGCGGTCGGCTTCGCGCTCGGCCGCGTCATCGACTGGCCGCAGTCGCGTCGCCGCGCCGTCCTGCTCCGGCTCGGCGCGGCGCTCGTCGCCGCATTCGTGCTGCTCCGCGCGCTCAACGTCTACGGCGATCCGCAGCCGTGGACTCCGCAGCCGAGCGGACTGCGCACCGTGCTGTCGTTCCTGAACACGAACAAGTATCCGCCGTCGCTGCTGTTCCTGCTGATGACCATTGGGCCCGCACTGCTCGCGCTGCGCATGCTCGACTTCGACGAGAGGCGCTCGCTCCCCGCCGTGCTGCGTCCCGTGCTCGTCTTCGGCCGGGTGCCACTGTTCTACTTCATGCTGCACGTGCTGATCATCCACCTGATCGCCCTCGTGCGTAGCGCCGTGTCGTTCGGCGGCGTGCACTTGGTGTTCCAGTCGCCGACGATCGACAAGTTCCCTATCAGTCAGCCACCGGGCTGGCCACTCGGCCTCCTCTGGGTGTACGCGTCGTGGGTGCTGGTGGTGGTGCTGGCGTATCCGTGCTGCCGATGGTACGCCGCCCTCAGGGCTCGGCGACCGGGCGGGTGGCTGAGCTATCTATGAGCGCGACGTGGCCACGGGTGGGCCGATTGGTATACGGCGGCGCATCGATCGCACTCGGTCTCATCGGTCTGCGTTGGGGCGACTTCGCCGCCGTGTGGCAGCCAGTGCCGCCGACGATGCCACACCGCGCGGCGTTGGCCTACGTCGCGGCGGTCGCGTTGGTGCTCGGCGGCGCGGCGACGCTGCACCGGCGTACCGCGCGCATCGGCGCGGTGGCGCTCGGTGTCGTCTACCTCGGCGTCGCGCTGCCGTGGCTGCGGCGGGTGATTCATTATCCGCAGCTCTCGGGCACGTGGCTCGGCTTCCTCGAGCAGTTTGCGCTCGTCGCGGCGGCGATGGTGCCGACGTGGCTGCCGCCCGATCAACGGTTCTGGATCGCCGCGACCGGGGCGTTCCAGTTGCTCGCGGCGGGTGCGCTGCTCAGCGGCATCCGCGCGCAGCTCGCCGCCCGGCTGCTCGCGGTGATGCTGCTCGGCTTCGGAGCGCTCGTGTGGGCGTCGATGCTCGCGGCGGATCCAGGCGCGCACATGCGGTGGGCCGGAAACGCGGTGAACCTGGCCATCGCCGGCGCGGCGTGGGTGGTGGCCGACGCGCTCGACTCCGGACCGCTCAACCCGGCTCGTCCTTGGGCTCGAACGTGAGGATCCACAGCAGGAATACGATCACGGTCACGAAGAAGCCGCCGACGATCATGAGGATCCAATCGAGCACGGGCACGTCCATCCGCCAGCCGATCCAGAACACGCCGGCGGCAACGAGCCCCATCAGCAGAAACGCGAGCTTGTCGATCAGCCTCGTCGGCGGCGCCGGTCCCTCGGGCTCGACCGGATCGCCAGGCAGGTGAACGTCCGGTCCCTGTGGGTCGTAAAGGATCAGCTCGTGCTCGCGTGCGAGCTCGACGATCGCGTCGATAACGGCATTGTCCGCTGACCAGCGGATGCTGAGGAACAGCACGCGCTCGCTTTCCGGCGGCGGGAAGTCCGCCCAAGGGCCATCGTCCGATTCGGGGAATCGGCGGAGCAGCTCGCTCGACACCCTGGCGAGGTCCGCGCTCGGCACGAACGCGCTCTCGTCGCCACTGTCGTAGTAGGGCTTGATGAGGCGCTCTGCTTCGTCGACTTCGGCGACGACCGGCGCCTTCCAGAGAAGCAGCGTCATGCTCACGGCCTCGACGCTAGCGCGAGTTTGCCCACTTCACCAGAGAGCCGGCCGCGGGTAAACAAACGTCTCGTCGTATGGACATCGACCGTCGACGGTATAGACACCCCGCGCGTCGAGGACCTCTTGAGGGCCTCTAGAGGGCCTCGAGGACCGGCACATCGCCTGCTTTTACTGGGCACGCTGGACGAGACAGGGCAACGGATGATCATGCTCCGTGAAGCCCGGCCATTCAGCATGCCCGTCCATTCGCGATCGCCAATTTCCTCGGGGAACGGAGGCTCCAGTGCACCGCTCTCGTCTGTCCGTGCTCGTGATCTTCGCCGCCGCAGCGGCCTGTACCACGCGTGACGACTCCCAGGGAACGGAGATCCTCTCGCAGGACCGGACGCTCGCTGCGCAACTCAAGACCGAAAAGGAAAACCGTGACAACCGCCTGCCGGACGCGTGCGGCGTAGTCAAGCTCGCCGCTCAGCCTGCCATCGCGAATCAGCGTCAGGCGGAGGAGCTGACGCGCAAGGCTCAGGACGCCGAGATGCACGGCGACATCCGCGAAGCACAGTCGCTGCTACGCCGCGCAACCGATCTCGACGGAACGAACAAGTCCACGGCCTACCATCTCGGCCGCACGAGCGAAGCGCTCGGCGACCGCGATGCCGCGATGACGGCGTATTGCCGCTATCTCTCGCTGACGCCGACGTCGACCGAGTCGGCCGAGGCTCGCCAGCGAGTGGCCGTGCTGTCGCAGCCGCAGACGCGCACGTCGGCCGGCAGTGTGATCGACAGCGTTGCGACACCCGGGCAGGCACGGGTGGCCACCGCGCCGCGCATGACGCGCGAGCGCCCGAGCGTGAAGCCGCGCGTCGTCGCCGGTGCGAAGGTCGAGCGACCGGTACGCGCCACGACGCAGCCCGAACGCAGCGCGAGTGCACCGCGCGCAGCCGTGAGTGTCGTGGAGGACTCCGCGACGGTGACGCACCCGGTGGCCGAGCCGGTGGCCAGCTCGCCGAACGTTGGTGGCGCTGCCGAGAGCACGGCTGAGAGCAAGACGGTCGGAGGAGACGTCGTCGCGACAGCGACTCCGGCGCCCAGCGTGGAGCAACCGTCCACTGCGCCACGCTCGACGAGTCGCGGTCCGAACCGGGCGCAGAGTGCAGGCATCGGCGCAGCGGCCGGAGGGCTCATCGGCGCGATGGCGGGCCGCAGTGTGAAGAGCGCGGTAATCGGCGCGGCAGCCGGCGGGCTTATCGGCGCCGTGGTACCCGGACGTGGGACTTCTCCGATCGGACGCGGCATCGTGCCGTACGCCAGGCAGTAGAGAAGCGAAGCTCGATCGGTACGAGTGAGGCGCGAGGGAGCACCACTTCCCTCGCGCCTCACATTTGCATCCCCTGCGAGCCGTACTCGGCGGACATCACGGACAGGTGACGCCCCCGCGTCACGAGATCAGCGCGACCGCGCTGCTGCCTGGGGATTGCCGAGCGTGGCGTCGAGCCGCATCGCCTCGCGAGTCAGGCGGCGTACCACCGCGGGCGCGATCGGCTCACCTTCGCGCAGCTCCGCCGTGGCCATCTCGTACTTGCCTCCGGGCCGGAGGCGCGGCTCGAGCTCGCGCAGCCGCTGCCCGCGCCAGTAGCCCAGCAGCACCCGTTCGGGCTCGGCGCGGATCATCAGCACGGGGCCCTCGGCGATGTAGACGATGTTTCCCCACTTGATCACCTCCGTCAATCCGCGCACTGCCCGGACCGCTCGGCGCAGATCTTCGACGCAGCCACGACGCCAGCCGGTCAGCGCGGCGACGTACGCATCGGGGCTCGCCGCTGGCAATTCCTTTTTCATTTCCGGGTCTTCTCCTTCTGCTCGACGTTTTCGCCGACGCGGAACTCGACGATCTTCGCGACGAGCCCGAGCGGCAACGGCTCGTCGTGGGGAAACTGAACCGAGCCCTTGGCACTCTTGTACTTCGACAGAGCGTCGCTGAATGCCGCGATGCCGCTCGGCGCAGGATAGAACCCGATGTGACGCTCGAACGCGGCGAAGTGCACCAAGTTGCCGTCGAGATGAAGCGTGGGCATCCGATAGGCGATCCTCTCGGTCGCCTCCGGAGCCGCACGTCGAATCGTCGCGCGCAGCTCGCGGAGGCGCGACTGGATGTCCGCTGGGAACGAGTCGATGTACTCGTCGATGGTCGTGACGGTGGACGCCGATGGCTTCACAGCGTTACCTCGGCCTCCGCGCCCAGGCACGACATCACTTCGCGATAGAACTCGGGATGGGACTGCCACGTCTGTCCCGTCACCATCCGGCCGTGCCGCACCGCCTGCTGATCGGCGACGTACTCCCCGCCGCCCGACTCCACGTCGCTCCGGCAGTGCTCGTACGCCGTGACCCGAGCGCCGGTGG
>DATFOL010000331.1:0-10443 GCA_035265545.1 Gemmatimonadaceae bacterium
TCGGCGGGCGAGGCGGCGGATTCGGCGGCGGCGGTGCGCGCACGAGCATCAGCGGCGCGCGCCCGGGCGGCGGCTTCGGGGGCGGCGCGCGTCCAAGCGGCGGCTTCGACGGCGGCGCACGGAACAACAACATCGCCGGCAACCGCGACCTCAGCAACGTCAGCGGCAACAGGAACATCAACAACATCAGCGGCAATCGCGACATCAACAACATCAGCGGCAACAGGAACTGGAACACGGACATCGACGTCGACAACGGCTGGGGCGGTGCCTGGGGCGTGGGCGCCGGGGTGGTGGCGGGAGCCGCGATCACGGCCGCCGCCATCGGATCTGTCGTCTACACGCTGCCCCCATCGTGCTCCACGAACTGGGTCAACAACGTCGCCTACCAGTCGTGCGGGGGTGTGTGGTACGAGCCGAGCTTCTCGGGTTCGTCGGTGAGTTACACCGTGGTTGATCAACCGTGACGTGCGACAGCCGTGGTGTGACGAGATGGGATGGGCGCCAATGACCTGCGCGGTCCGGGCCTGGCGCCCCCTCGTGCCAAGTCTTCTGGCCGCGTTACTGCTCACGCAGGGCGCGGCGTGCGAGACACTGCCGCTCTCGACGGAGAACATCGGTTGGGTCGCGACTGTGGTGGACAGCACCACCCCAGCGCTCTCGGAGGCGCGCACCTTCGCCGTCCTCGACACGATCGTTCCCCTCGAGGGCGCCGGAGCGATCGACCACTCGGCCGACAAACTCGTCGCGCAGAGTGTCAGAGAGCACCTTCTCGACTTGGGCTGGGTCGAGAACCGGGACTCGACCGGTGTGCTGCCCGACGTCGTCGTCCTCCTCGCCGCGACCACCAGCGTGCAGACCGGTGTGGCGTACGGCGGCTGGTACGGGGCCTATGGCGCCATGCCGTACTGGGGTGGGGCGGCCGATCCCTCCTGGGCGTTCGGCGCGCCGGTCGGCGCAGTCACGTTCACGTACGAAGTGGGTACCGTCGTGCTCACGATGATCGATCTTCGCGCGCCACGCGCGGTCACCAAGCAGGTCCCGGTACTCTGGCTCGCCGCGCTGAATGGCGTGCTCACGGGCGGCGCCGTACTGCCTCGCGTGCAGGACGGTGTGGATCAGGCGTTCGAGCAGTCTCCCTATCTGAGAATCCAATGAAGCGCCAACTGCTGGTGGCTCTCGTCGCGGTGCTCACAGGTGCACACACGCTCGCGGCGCAGGGCTTCATGAGCCTGACGACGCTGGAGCTCTCGACGCCGATCGGCGACACGAAGGACTACACATCGGTGGGAGTGGGTCCCGGACTCGGTTGGGAGGGCCGGTGGACGATGCGCCAGCACACCAGTGCGGGGGTATCGCTCACGATCGGCCAGTTCTCGGAGCGCGAGGACGGCACGATGGAATTGCCGTCAGGAGCGGTCACGGGCGACATGCTCCGCCAACTGGTCAGCCAGCAGATACTCGCGACCGGCTTCTACTATCCTTCGCGACTTGGCAAGATCCGCTTTTACGCCGGCGGCGGGCTGGGGGTAACGTCCATCGACCAGGATTTCAATCTGGGACTGCAGCAGCTTTCGAGAAGCGCGTGGCACCTCGTGGCGGCACCCGAGATCGGCGCGGAGCTGCGAGGGGGCGACGGCTACCTGGTGGGCATCGTGAGCCTGCGGTTCAACGCATCGAACGCAGCGGGCAACTACCTCGGTGGCGGCTCGCGACGGTTCCAGAACCTCACGCTGCGGCTCGGCATCGGCGAGGAGTGAGCTGGAGGCAGCGCTCCCCTCGCGAAATGAAGCACGTACTTGCGCTTGCCCGTGAGCGGCTCGCCCGCGCTGTCCACCGCGGCGCTCGGATAGATCAACTCCGAGGCAAGCCGGCCTCCGATCATGTTCTTCGCGAGGGCCGCGCGCAGCACGAAATCGTGACCCGATCGGCCGTCCGCCATGCCGTAGCGCGAGCCATTCATCGTCTCTTCCAACGACAGCCACCGGCGATCGATCAGCTGCTCGGCCGCTAGCGCGGCACGCGCTAAGCCGCGCACGGAATCCTCGTCGAGCCCGCGCCACTCGAAGCCCTTCGCGACGCTGAGGCCGATGTCGTGAAAGGCGCGCACGAGCGAGTCCTCGAGATCGGCCGTGACGGGGAGGCATTCGCGCATCACCTGTCCGAGCTCGTCGAACGCCATGAGCGCCGAGGGGGCTTCGCTCACCACCGACGAGAAAGCTGCCTTGCACGTGGTGGGGCCGCCCAGCCCGTCACTCAGGAAATCCGCCATCGGCGCGACGCGGAAACCGGATTGCGCGTCCACGGCTCTGGACACGTCGGCTTCTGTCTCGACGAAGATGCGCAGGCGCACGACGCCGTATCGCGTGCGCATCGGCACACGCACCATGCCGGCGGGCACCGTGCCCTGAAAGTCCGGACCGACGATCGCGTAGTCTCCCGCCTTCGGACCGCCGACCCCGCCGATCCTGAGCACGACGTCGCCGAACCAGTCGCCGATCTGAACGAGATACCACCGCGGCGGCGCGAGCACCGGGACGTGAAGCACCACCGGCGCGAGCGTCAGGTCGAGCGTCGCATGAGCATTGATGGTGACGTCGTCCGCCCTGACGGCGCGTCTGTCTCTCGCCGTCCTCGGCCTGGAGAACTCGTGCAGATGGTTGATCCGGCTCGAGCTCCCGCCGATTCCCGCGGCCATCGCGCGGTAGCATCGCATCGGATAGCCCCAGAGATGCGCGAGCAGTCCCAGCGCGTAGCCGATCTCCTCGCGCGACTGCGCCGCCGACATCGAGTCGTCTGGCGGCTGACCTCCCAGCTCCATCGACATCCGGGCCTCGCGATAGCGGTGACACCGCGAAGTTGAGTCAGCCGGCAGTCGATCGGCCATTGGCCGATGGCAGTAGCGCGGGAGCGGGTGAGCCAGCTGTCTCTGCTTCACCCTAGGTCCAATCGCTGCGACTCCATGCGCGAGCGATCATCGGTGAGCATGCGGCGCCATGACGTGCCGCGAGAATCCCGGAGTGTGGCTCATGTCCATCGCAGCGCTCGCGGCACTCAGCCTGAAAGTGAGTCTCCTGCTCATCGTGCTCTCCACCGGCATGTCGGGACGACGAGGAGACATCGCAACGCTGCTTCGATCCCCCGGTCTGTTGTTCCGATCGCTCCTGTCGATGCTGGTGCTCGCTCCGGTGCTCGCGGTGGCCCTCGCGACGACGCGCGAGCTGTCGCACCCGGTCAAGATCGCGCTCGTGATGATGGCCGTGTCGCCCGTACCTCCTTTCCTGCCGGGCAAGGAGCTCAGAGCGGGAGGCCAGCGGCCCTACATCATCTCCTTGCTCGCCATCTCGGCCCTGCTGTCGATCGTCACGATCCCGCTCACTCTGGACGTACTGTCGCGGGTGTTCGGGTTGTCGTTGTCGATCCCGGCGATGGCGATCGCCACGCCCGTCGCGATCACGGTCTTGATCCCGCTCGTCGCGGGGTTGATCCTCCAGAGGCTCGCGCCGGCATTCTGCGCCTCGTGGGCGCGCGTCGTATCCATAGTCGGCGCGGTCCTGCTGCTGGTCGGCGCCATCCCGCAGCTGTACCATATGATGCCCGCCTTCCGGCAGCTCGTCGGCGATGGGACGCTCGCGGTGATCGCGGGATTCTCCATCTTCACTCTGCTGATCGGGCATCTGCTCGGCGGCCCGGTGCCGGAAGATCGTACCGTGCTCGCGCTCTGCACGGCGACCCGTCATCCGTTCGTCGCGATCGCCCTCGCCCAGGCGAACTTCGGGTCCGAAAGGCTTGCCGCACCCGCCATCTTCCTGGCGCTGCTGGTGACGCTCGTAGCCAGCGCGCCGTACGTCGCGATGCGCCGGCGGCAGCACGCTCCGAGCGTCGCGAAGGTCCCGCCGCCACGGCACCACCCTCCCGTGCGGCATTCCTGGTGAAACACCACCTCGGCAGCCCCGCGCTGTTTGGGGAGGCGCTCATCCGCGCGGTGGTGGTGGGAACGCTCATCATCGTCGGTACGCTGCTCGCAGCTCTTCCGACACACTGCGCGATGCCGGGTGTGCACGCGCAGCACGCCACGCGAGGTTGAGCGGCGCGCACGGACCGGCGCTCGCTGCCGCGGCAGAGCCTGTCGCCGCGCCAGAACCAACGTATGGATGTGAAGATCGGCGGTGAGGCCCGGACCTCGCCGCCGATTGTGCGTCTGCGCGACGTTCTTATTGCCGCGACATCGCGATCCGCACCACGTCCTCGGGCGAGACGAGATGATCCGAGCTCTCCGACGCCTCGGCGAGATCGATCTCGACGCCCTTGATGGTTCCGGTGAACTCGTTCCCGCGCGGCCCGTAGTCCTGCGATACCGGCGACCCGGTGTCCCTGCCCACATCGCAGCCGTCGTCGGCCGAGAAGATCATCGCCGCGGTGGCGGCTACCTTCCCGTTTCCGACTTCCTTGCCGTCGACGAACAGCGACACGAGGCCGCCCTTGCCGAGACCCTTGCCGTCGTAGGCGAACTCCATGCGGACCTGGTGATCGCCCGGTGGCAGGGGCACGTGCGACTCGACATAGGTGTAGGTGATGCCGAGCAGGTTGTAGCAGTACTTCAGATTGCCTTTGGAGGCGTACAGGCTCCAACCGCCGATGTTGCCGCCCTGCGCGATGATCACCCCTTCCGCTCCGGCAGCCGGCACCGTGATCTCCGCCGTGACGGCGTGCGACTTGTTCTTGATGTTCACCACGGAGTTCTCGGACAGCCGCCCCATTTCCCCGAAGAGAAGCTGCTTGTTCCCGCGGATCAACACCGGCCGCCCCGCGACATCCGGATTGATGCGCTCGGCGACGCGATCGTCGAGCGGCAGGACGTTGTAGCGGGTCGCCTCGATCAGCCAGAGGCGCTGGAGCTCGTGCAGCTTGTCGGGATTCTGCTTCGCGAGATCGTGCGCCTGGCTCCAGTCCTTGTTGGTGTCGTACAGCTCCCAGACGTCGTCGTCGAACGGCAGGGTCTTCTCTCCGGCGAGGATCCAGGGGGTCTTGTGCCGCGTCACCGCTGTCCAGCCATCGTGGTAGATGCCGCGATTCCCGAACATCTCGAAGTACTGGGTGGTGCGTCGCTCCGCCGCCTTCGGGTCGTTGAAGGAGTAGAGCATGCTGACACCCTCGATCGGGTGCTGCTGTACGCCGTTCACCGAGAGGGGCTCGGGCAGACCGGCCGCCTCCAGCAGGGTGGGGGCGACGTCGATGAGGTGGTGAAACTGCGCGCGCTCCTCGCCATTCGTCTTGATCCCGTTCGGCCAGTGCACGATCGTGCCGTTGCGGGTACCGCCCCAATGCGAGGCGACCTGCTTGGTCCACTGGTAGGGCGTATTCATCGCGTGGGCCCAGCCCACCGCGAAGTGGTTGTAGGACTCCGGACCGCCGAGCTTGTCCAGTCGTTCCATCAGGAACTCGGGGGTCTCGAGTGCCGACGCGCCGTTGAAGTTGATCATCTCGTTGAACGTCCCGTTCAGAGTCCCTTCGGCCGATGCGCCATTGTCGCCGATGATGAGGTACACCAGCGTGTCCTCCATCAGATGGAGCTTCTCGAGGGTGTCGAACAGGCGCCCGACGTGGTAGTCGGTGAACCCGAGGAACCCGGCATACACCTCCATCTCCCGGCGAAGCACCGGCTTGAGCGCTTCCGGCATGTCGTTCCAGGCCGGGATCTCCTTGTGGCGCGCGGTGAGGTCCGCGTCCGCCGGGATCACGCCGAGCTTCTTCTGGCGAGCGAAGGTCTCCTCGCGCAGCGCATCCCACCCCTTGTCGAAGCGGCCCTTGTACTTGTCGGCCCACTCCTTCGGCACGTGATGCGGGGCGTGGGTGGCGCCGGGAGCGAAGTAGACGAAGAACGGCTTGTCGGGCGCCAGCGCTTTCTGCTGGCCGATCCAGTTGATCGCCTTGTCCGTCATGTCCGACATGAAGTGGTAGCCTTCCTCGGGCGTCTTCTGCACCTCGACCGGCGTCGTGCCCTCGTACAGCGAGGGATACCACTGATGCGCCTCGCCCCCGATGAAACCATAGAAGTACTCGAAGCCACCGCCGCCCGTCGGCCACGCATCGAAAGGGCCGACCGGGCTCGTCTCCCACACGGGAACCTCGTGGCACTTTCCGAACTGCGCCGTCGAATATCCGTTCAACTTGAGGGTGCGAGCGATGGGCGAGATCGTGTTCGGCAGCACTGACGAATACCCTGGGGCGCTCGTGGCGATCTCGGTGATCCCTCCCATCCCGCAAGTATGATGATTGCGACCGGTCAACAGCGCCTGCCGGCTCGGTGAGCACAGCGCGGTGGTGTGAAAGCGATTGTACTTCAATCCGCCGGCCGCCAGCTTCTCGAAGTTCGGCGTGTTGCACGGACCCCCGAACGCGCTGGACGAGCCGAAGCCCGCGTCGTCGAGCAGGACGATGAGAATGTTCGGCGCGCCCTTCGGTGGCCGCAGCGGCGTGATCGGCGGAAACTTGGTTTCCGGATCCTTCGCGTCGTAGGTGATCAGCCCCGAGCGCGCCGCATCGGGAATGGGCAGAACGGTGCGGGCGTCGTGTGCGTTTGGCATCGATGCGCTCTCCGAGGTCGGGCGGTGATCTTGCATGCGCATGCTCGGGGAACATGCCCGGGCACGTTGTGCGCGTCCGGCTACAACTCGTCGAACGCGCGAACTTTGGGCTCGCCGTGCCGGCGCGCGATTGGACCTAAGGGCTAGAGGAAGAGCGGCAAACTCGCGAGCCGCTTCGTCGTCAGCCACGACGCCTTGGACCAAGAGTCGATAGGCGTCGCGCGCCGAGCGCGCGCATAGTCGCCATCCAGATCTTCATGGAGCCGCGGCATGTGCGTGCCCTTCGACGACACCATCGATCACGACGACCCGCGATCGACATCGGATGGCGAGCGGCTCTCGGCGAGAAGCGCACCGAAGGGTTCACCGAACGTTCTCGTCGTTCTCTACGGCGAGGTGGGCTTCGCCGGCTGGTCGGCGTACGGCGGCCGGATCCACATGCCAACGCTGGATCGACTGGCGAGCAGTGGCCTGACCTACTCGCAGTGGCACACGGCGGCCGCCTCGTCGCCGGCAGACTCCTGCCTTCTCACCGGACGCAACCAGCATCGACACACGTTCGGGCAGCTCGGCGGGCCCGTGGGCGAGACTGCCGGCAACGGCCGGCACGGGCCGGGGGAGGCCGCCACGATCGCCTCGGTGCTGCGCGACGCGGGATGGAGCACGTGCTGGATTGGTCAAAGCCAGGACGAACGTGGCGGCGCGTGCGACGTGTGCGAGCCAAGGACGAGTTGGCAGAGCATCGCCGGCTACGATTGCTTTCATGACTTCGGCGACGGCGCGCACCACGCGGCGAGCGACGCCGCCGACGCGGCGATCGAATTTCTTCTCGACGCGGGGCACACGACACCCGGCAGACCCTGGTATCTGTCGTACTGTCCCGGGACCGACTCGACTGCCCTGGTCCCTCGCGCGTACCTCGACCGGTATCGCGGCAAGTTCGACGACGGCTACGACACGTACCGCTGCTGGGTGCTCGCGCGCATGATCGAGCGTGGCCTGCTGCCGCGGGACACGAAGCTCGCTCCGAGCGCGGCTCGAGAGTCTCCCTCGGGCGAGACCAACGCCGTGCGCCCGTGGCGCGACCTCTCGGCCGACGAGCGATCGCGGTACAGCCGGGCGGCTGAGGTATACGCCGGGGCATCCGAGTATGCCGATGCGCAGATCGGGCGCATCGTCGAATGGCTTGGCGAATCCGGACAGCTCGACAACACCCTGATCTTCTACGGCGCCGACAACGGGGCATCGGGAGACGCGTTGCTCGAGACCGCGACGGACGACATCGCGTTCTTCGACGGCTTTCCCGTTGGCCTCGGCCCAGTGACGGAGGCGCTCGAGGTGATCGGCTCGGCGCCGTCACCGCACGGCGAGGACGACGATCTCACCGGATGGGCCACGGCGTTCTCCACACCGCATCGCGTGCTCGACCCACCCACGGCGTACGGGGGAGGGCAGGCGGTGCCCTTGATCATTCACTGGCCCCGGGGGATCAACGCCCGGGGCGAGATACGCCATCAGTACCACCACTGCATCGATGTCGTGCCCACGATTCTCGAGTGCTGTGGGCTCGAGATGCCCGAGCTCGTTGCTGGCGTGCGGCGATCGCCACTTCCCGGCGTATCGATGCGGTACACGTTCGAGGACGCGAGCGCTGCGACGACAAAACGCACCCAGTGCTACGAGACGCCCGGGTTGCACGGCATCTGGCACGACGGCTGGAGCGCGACGATCGAGCACGCGGCGATGTCCTCTCTCATCCGATCGCCAAACGGTGATCGCTGGCGCCTGTTCCACACCGACGCCGACCGCTCCGAGGCAGTTGATCTCGCGGAGCAGTATCCGGAGAAGGTGCGGGAGCTGAGCGAGCTATGGCTGGCGGAGGCGCGAAGGTTCGACGTGCGATCGCTGAACGACTGCGCGATCATGCGGTTCGTGAAGTGCGAAACCGGTGTGCCGGTGCCCGTGAGTGGGCGCTACATCTATCATGCGAACACGACCGCGCTCACCGAGGCATCGGCCACCATCACCCAGGGCACGGCGTTCAGGATCTTCGCCCAGGTCGACATTGCGGGAAACGCCGAAGGAGTAATCTGCGCTCAGCGATCACCGTTCGGTGGCTACGCGATCCGCTTGCGGAGCGGCAAGCTCTGCTTCGAGCACGACTTCTTCGGCATCTCGCCAGAGCGTGATCTCGTCTGCGACGCTCCACCACTCGGCAGGCATGTCGTTGGAGTGGAGATCGCGAAGCACGACCATGGCGACACCCATGGGCCAGACGGACGCGCGACGCTCTATGTCGACGGTGAGCCGAGCGTCAGCGCTCCGCTTCGCAGGATGACAGGTCGGTTCCTGCTCTGCGGCGAGGGCCTCGTCATCGGGTGCGACGAAGCGGATGAGTCGCACGACGAGCACGAGGCGAGCACGTCGCTCGTCGGTGCGCGCGTGATCAAGGTCGTGTTCGACGTGGCCGAAGAAGCTGCCGTGGGCACCGCGCACCGCTGGCACCAAGGGCCAATACATCACGAGAGCATGCCCGGAATACTCTAGTGGCGCGGCGGTCGCCGCACACATGACACCACGGTAGCTCAGGAGGAAGGCATGAATGGCACAAGGGAAGTATGGCGTCGAGGGAGGACACTGCTGACTGCCATCGCCGCGCTTGGTGTGATCGTCGCGATGACAGCATGCGACGACGACGATGACTTCACCGGCCCGACGACCGGGGTGGTGCGGGCGTTCGCGGACTCACAGTTCAACTTCGCCGCGCTCAAGACGTTCGCGATGCCGGACACCGTCGCGCATTTCACCGCCTTGTCGGGCGTGCCAGAGGATCCATCGCGCGCGTATGACGCGACCATTCTCAACGAAGTGCGCGCGGACCTCATCGCGCGCGGCTACACCCAGGTGACGGATCCACAGACGACGAAACCCGATTTCGTCGTGCTGGTCGGCACGAGCGCCGCAACGAACTACGATGCGTGGGTCAGCTATTCCTGGTATCCGTACTACGGCTATTACAGCGGGTTCGGATGGTATGCTCCTGGATTCAGCTCGGCGTGGTCGCTCACGTACCCGTGGTACGCGACCGTTGGTGTGACGGAATACGAGCGGGGATCGCTGGTGGTCACGATCGTCCCGACCTTGAGCGTCAATCCGCTCAATCAGTCCATTCGCGCTGCGTGGGCGGGCGTTGCCACGGGCATACTCGGCGACAACGGATTGTCTCAGGCACAGGTGCAGGCCGCCGTGGATCAGATGTTCGCTCTGTCACCGTATCTCGTCGCGGGTCCCTGACGGAGCTCGTCGCGCTCGAGTGTCGGTCGAGGGCCGTAACGGTGGTTGCGCGACGATGCGCAGCCGCCGCTGCGGCCTCTGCGCGTTGCTGATCCCGACGTTGCGTAGGCGCGCCACGCGCCGCCGTCATCCCGATCTGAGCGCGCAGCGCGCAGTCGAGGGATCTGCACCTCCGCACTTCGCACCTGTTGCTTTGCCCGGCTAGGTCGGACAGCTCACAGTCGTGCCGCTCTCATACTGGTGGCTGGCCAGGTGCAACCGTCCCTCCGCGGCGTAGCCCCAGACCGCCGAGTGCACCAGCTGGGTGAGCCGAGCAGAGTCGATCGCGGAGCGTGGCTCTCCTGGATCCCCCGACCCACACACCCGGAGCTCGGTGCCTGGCCGGCACGCTGCCTTGCCCTTCTGCGGCCGACGCGACTTCGCTGCCACGGCTGCGCTCCCGTTCCCGCGTGAATCGCGGTTGCCTGTACCACATCCCTCGAACGAAAGCGGCGCCCATGCCACCTGGGGTGACGTGAGCGCCTTCGATCTCCCTCGAGGAATACCCCGCAGCTCAGTCTTT
>DATFOL010000332.1:0-8644 GCA_035265545.1 Gemmatimonadaceae bacterium
CGGTTTCGTCGCCGTGCTCGTGAAGGATCTGACCAGCTTCGGCCGTCATCGAGCAGACTCCGGCCTTGAGCATCGGTACCGAGTCCACCAGGTCCGAATCGAGTGCGTTCGCGCTGAGCTTGAGGAACGCGAGCGGCCGGGGCAACGTGCTGAGGTCGTAGATCGTTCCGGCGGTCGTCTCGCCATTGAATGTTGGTTCGGGCGGGACCTCGTATCCGAAGAAGAGGATTGGACCGGTGTACTTCTGGCTGTTCAACCTCGCGTACCAGCTCGTGTACGGGATCACCGGGGTGTTGTTCGCGATGTCTGCCGGCACGCTGTCCGACGGCTCTGCACCAAACAGCGAGCCCTCTCCGGAGACGATGAAGCGCGATATGGCGGGGTCGCGCCGTGAATCACTACGCACCGCGAACAGGCCCTTCTTCCCAAACGCGGAAATGAAGCTGATCGAGTCTGCGTACCCTTGAACCGTCATGCACCCCAGGATGTTCTTGGCGACGGTGTTTCCCTGGAGGGAATCGCCCTTCACAAGGGTCGTCGGCGAGTTGGCCGCTTGGGCGAGCCGGGTCAGCGCCTCGTATCCATACTTGTTCGTGCTGCCCGTGTCACCTAGCGCTTGGTACTTGTAGAGCGAGTCGATCAAGGCGAGAACGGGATCCTGCGCCTGCGCAAAGTACGCCTTCGCGTTGGTGTTCGTAGTCGAGAGAGCGACGCAGGATCCCGACGAAGGCTTCGCGAATGAGGCCTGCGTTGGGAAAAGCGGCGTCGCCTCCCGGTCCTGCGTACAGCTCGCGAGCAATGCCACGCCCGCAACAGCGACTCCGACCAGCACGCGCGTATTCATGTTGCACTCCATTTTGAAGCGCCCAAACGTCTGGGCACTGGGGACCTGAGGGGACCTGAGGGCCTGCGATGCCGTGGGGACGGCGGGGACGAGGGGAATTGGGGTGATAGGGGTCACAATCTGGCACCATCCAGCCAGAAACGCGAGAGCGGGATTCACCCGCTCTCGCGTTTCTGTTACTTCGTCGCGCCTATCAGCGCTTGATATCGTGGCTCGCTTTCCAGTGGCTTGAACCACCACGACTCGTCCGCGTGTCTTCGCGATCCCTGCTGGGGATGGGCTGCTAAGTAGCGTCCATACAATGCGATAGCCTTATCCTTCTCGCCCAGCTGCGTGCGTGCCATCGCTTCGAACTTGATGAGGTCCCCAGCCGGGTCGATCGACTCGTTGCCTTGAGCGCGGCTCAATACCGAGCGGGCGCTGTCAGGGAGACCCGCCCGCACCAGCGCGATCGCCGCCAGCATCATCCCCTTCCGTTTGGCGTATTCCGGCTTGTCGACCTTGTCCATCGCCAGGAACGCGTCGTAGGCCTTCCAGATGGAATCTGCCGCTGGAGGCTTCGGCGGATCCGGCAGCGTCAGCAGCCAGAGTCGGCACTCGGCGAAGCGGAAGTCCTCCGGGAAGCGGCGCGCGCCCTCGTCGCACCAGCGCTGCGACTGCTGACCGTTGTTCAAGTCCAGTGACGTCTGGAACAGGCGCAGGATGGTCTTGTTGATGTCCGAGAGATACGGGTCGGCTTGGTAGGCCTTCAGTGCGGTGATGTTCCCGTCGGATGTCCGATCGGTGAAATGAAACAGGTGGCTCAGCGTGTTGAGCGCAGACGCTTGTTGCGGATTTGCCTTCGCCGAGGCGACGAGATCCGCTTCCGCGCCGTCGAGCGTCTTGTCGGCGTCGGCACTGGAAGCCAGGCCGAGTAGCCACCGCAGGTATCGCAGCGTACCGCGCGCCTCTAGCGCGTCGGGATCATTCGGAGCCATCGCGACCGCGTGCTCCGCTTGCACGAGTCCCGAGTCGATTCGTACGGCCGCCGCCGGAGGGCCACCCGTCTCGAGATCCAGACGCGCCAGCCGGTAGTTGAGAATGCCCTGAAGTGCCGACGGTGCTGCCCACTTCGGATCGCTCGCGGCGACGGCGCCGAGCTCCTTGTCGGCGCGCGACAGCATCGAAACGGCACCCGCCTTGTCCCCCGCAGAAAGTAGCGAGTCGCCCTGGGCGACCGTCTGCTTCGCCCGTTGGAACGCTTCCCACGCCGCGGCGTTCTTGGTACCCGCCTTGCTCGTCAGCACCTGTACCTGCTGTCCGAGTTGCTTGCGCAGGGCAGAAGCCACTTCGCTCACCAGCGTGTCCTGAAGTGCGAAGGCATCCGCCTTCTGCTTCTCAATCGTCGTGCTGCCGATGGCGGTACCAGTGCGTGCGTCGACGAGGTCTACGGTCACGCGCAGCTTGTCGCCGCTCGTCGCGATGGTCCCGCTGACGATCGTCCCGACGTTGAGCGCCTTGGCGATGCTGTCCGGCGCGACGTCCTTGCCCTTGAACGGCATGACACCGTTGCGCGACGTGACATGCAGTTCCTTGACCATTCCGAGCTCGTGGATCAGCGCCTCCGTGAGCCCGTCCGAGAGATACCTCAGCGAGTGGTCGGGACTCCTATCGTCCAGGTAGAGCACCGCGATGTCGTTCGCCTTCATCGCGGCGAGCTTCGGGTCCACCGAGCCCCCCGACGATCTGCTCCACGCGAACCATCCCGCGCCAGCCAGCAGCGGCACCGCGATGAGCGCCGCCAAGAGCATCTTCTTCTTGCCGCCCCCCGCCACCCGCACATCGGCCATCGTATTGGCCGGGATCGCCGAGTTCCGCAGGCTGTTCGCCCGCCGGAGCGCCGCGCCTTCGTTGTCCGTCAGCGCGTTCGCGAAGTCGATCGCCGAGCGGAAGCGGTCGGCTGGCACCTTCGCCATCGCACGGACGATCGCGTCCTCCACCGCGTCCGGTACCGTGCCGCGCACGATCTTCAAGCTCGGCACGTTGTCGAGCGAGTGCCGCGCGAGCAGCGCCATCGCCGTCGGGCCGGTGAACGGGGGCTGGCCGGCGAGCATCTCGTACACCATGCACGCCAGGCTGTAGACGTCGCTCTCGGGGGTGACGTCCTTGCTCCCCATCGCCTGCTCGGGGCTCATGTAGGTCGGCGTGCCGACCGCCATCCCCGTGCGCGTCAGCCGCTCGCCCCCCGCCACGCTCACCGCGCGCGCGATGCCGAAGTCGGCCACCAGCGCGCGGCCGTCCGAGAGCAGGATGTTCTCGGGCTTGATGTCCCGATGGATGACGTTCTTCGAATGCGCGTACGCCAGCGCCTCGGCGATCTGCTTCGTCAGGTCGATCGCCTCGTCGATCGACAGCTGCTTCTCGCGATCGAGCTTGTCGCGCAACGACGCCCCTTCGACGAAGGGCATCGTGTAGAACAGCCTCCCATCCGCGGAGCCCGAGTCGAGCACGCCGACGATGTTGGGATGCTGGAGGGTACGCCCGACTTCGATCTCGCGAAGGAAGCGATCAGCGCCGAGCGTTGCCGCGAGCTCGGGGTTCAGCACCTTGAGCGCGACGTGACGCTCGTTGGCGACGTCGAAGGCGAGATAGACGATCGCCATTCCACCCTGACCCAGCTCGCGCTCGAGGCGATACCGCGCCGCGAGCTCGCTGCGAAACGCCGTCAGGGTCTCCGAAGAGATCGACGTGTGGGTCATGCCGAGCCACTGAAAAAAGGTGAATTGCGCGGCGAGGTCCGTCCCCCTCCGCGCAACCCAGAACCGTGTGACCTAGCATACATATGAATTGGGTATCGCGCCAGACGAAGCGATTGCGCCACATGGCTTTGACCGGCGCAGCGCGCTCGGCAGTTTTGTCAGCCTACTTGGCGATTCCAGAGAAGCGGCCCGTGCCGCGAAACTGTACCCCTTACGGCCCCGATAGTGTTGTCCGAGCCCGAGCGTGCCGTCGCAACACTCGCGACCCTCGCGGCTCAAACCCGAATTCCCTACCTTATTGTCCCCCATGGCAGCGCCCGCCGATCTCTCCAAGCTCCGCATCGACCGCAGCACGCCTCCCGCTCCGGTGAGGCGCGCGCTCGGTCGCAACCTCGTCATCTTCGCCGCTGCGGTGCTGGTGGTCGCCGTGACGCTGATCGTGCTACGCGCCCGCGCCGTGCCCATCGCGCAGGTGGTGACCGCCACGGCGTCGGGCGCCGGCGGCGCGAGTGGTGCCACGGCCGGTGCCACGAGCGTGACGGCGAACGGCTACGTCGTCGCCCGCACCAAGGCGTCGGTGTCCGCCAAGACCGCGGGTCGGCTCGCCTTCCTCGGCGTGAGCGAAGGCTCGTACGTGCACCGCGGCGAGGTCATCGCGCGGCTCGACAACGCCGACTTCCAGGCTTCGGTCGCGCAGGCGCAGGCCAACGTCGCCACGGCCGACGCCAGCATCATCGAGGCGACCGCCGACCGCGACCAGACCGCCCGCGACGCGGCGCGCATCCGCGAGATCCGCGAGCGCAACCCGAACCTCATGTCGCCGCAGGATCTGGAGACGGCCACGAGTCGCGCCGCCGGTGCGGCGGCGCGCTACAACGCGGCCGTCGCCCGGAAGCGGAGCGCCGAAGCCGGTTTGCGGCTCGCCCAGGCGAGCAACGAGAACACCATCATCCGCGCGCCGTTTACAGGCACGGTCCTCCGAAAGGACGCCGAAGTCGGCGAAGTGGTCGCCCCATCGGTGGGCGGTGGCCTGACGCGCGGGGCCGTCGTGACGATGGCGGACCTCTCCACGCTCGAGGTGGAGGTGGACGTCAACGAGGCGTACATCGGGCGCATCGCCAGCGGGCGGCCGGCGCGCATCACGCTCGATGCGTATCCCGACACCGCTTTCCGCGGCGAAGTGCGGCAGGTCGTCCCCACCGCCGATCGTCAGCGCGCGACCGTACAGGTGAAGGTCTCCATCCTCGACCGCGACCCGCGCATCCTTCCCGAGATGGGCGCCAAGGTCGACTTCCTCGAGCCCGACCAGCCGAAAACGGCTGGGGCCGCCGCGCCGACCCGTACGACCGTGCGCGTCCCTGCGACCGCGCTCAAGTCTGACGGCGGCGCTAGCTACGTCTGGCTCGTCCGCGACGGCCGCCTCACCAAGCGCCCCGTCACCACCGGCCCCGTCTCGGGCGGCTTCCTCGAGGTCCGATCGGGACTGAGTGGGGGGGAGCAGTTGTTGGTCGGAGGAGTGGACGCACCCGCCGAAGGAATGAAAGTCAAAACGCAGTGAGGCGGCCGCTTCGCGGCCGCCGTCATCGGTAATCGGTGATCGGCGGGCACACCCTTCTGATTACGCCGTCGCTCTTCCTGCCCGCTGACGTGAACCGACAACCGAAAACCGATCACGCTTTGCCCACCGAATCATGTCTCTCGTAGAAATCCGCAACGTCGACAAGTCCTTCCAGCGCGAGGCGCAGTCCGTGGAGGTCTACAACGACCTCACGATCGACTTCGATGAGGGAAGCTTCACCGCGCTGATGGGACCGTCCGGGTCGGGCAAGTCGACCCTGCTGAACCTCGTGGCTGGTCTCGACAAGCCGACGCGCGGGACGGTCCGCGTCGCCGGTGAGGAGGTGAGCGCGATGAGCGCCGGCCAGCTCGCCGCCTGGCGCGCACGCACGATCGGCTTCGTCTTCCAGTCGTACAACCTGCTCCCGGTGCTCACGGCGGAGCAGAACGTCGAGCTGCCGCTGCTGCTCACGAACCTGAACAAGAAGGATCGTGCCGAGCGCACGGCCATCGCGCTCGGCGTGGTGGGGCTGTCGGACCGGCTGGATCACTATCCGCGCCAGCTCTCGGGTGGGCAGGAGCAGCGCGTGGCCATCGCGCGCGCCATCGTCGCCGATCCGACGCTGATCCTCCTCGACGAGCCCACCGGTCAGCTCGACTCGAAGAGCTCGGACGAGGTGCTCGAGCTGCTCCGGCGGCTCAACGTAGAGTTCCACAAGACGATCATGATGGTCACCCACGACGCAAAGGCGGCGGGTAGCGCGAAGACCGTGCTGCATCTCGACAAGGGCGTGCTGCTCGAGCGCGGGGCGGCGGTGAAGGCGGAGGGCGGGATCACCACGACCGTCGAGCGGGAGGTGCTGCGATGAAGTTCCTCCCACTCGTGCTGGCGAATCTGCGGCGGCATCGCCTGCGCACCGTCCTCACGATGTGCAGCGTGGCGCTCGCGCTCTTCCTGTTCGCCTCGCTCCGCACCGTGGTGACGACGCTCAACGCCGGCTCGCAGGTGAGCAGCGCGTCGCGCATGATCACCCAGAACTCCACCGCGTTCGTGATCCCGCTGCCGATGAGCTACGCCCAGCGGCTCCGGTCCGTGCCACACGTGACCGACGTGACGTGGGCGAACTGGTTCGGCGGCAAGTACGGCGACGGCAAGAAGTTCTTCGCCCAGTTCGCGATCGACGCCGAGTCGTATCTGCGCATCTATCCCGAGATCCAGGTCTCCGAGGAGCACAAGCAGGCGTTCATGAGAGAGCGGTCGGCGGTGCTCGTCGGCGAGAAGCTGCTGCGCGACTTCGGCTGGAAGGTCGGCGACAACGTGACGCTCCAGGGGACGATCTTCCCCGGGGACTGGACGTTCACGATCCGCGGCACCTACAAGCCGACGCTCAAGGAGTATGGGGAAGACTCCTTCATGTTTCACTATGCCTACCTGTACGAGCGTGAGCCCACCCGCGTGACGCCGGGGTGGTACATCATGAAGATCGACGATCCGAATGCCGCGCCGACGGTGGCGAAGACGATCGACGATCAGTTCCGGAACTCCACGGCGCCGACGAAGACGGGGACGGAAAAGGCGTTCGCCGCCGGCTTCGCGAGCATGTGGGGGAACGTGAAGCTGCTCATGAGCACGATCGGTATGGCCGTCGTCTTCGCGATCCTGCTCGTCACGGCGAACGCGATGATGATGAACCAGCGCGAGCGGCGGTCCGAGGTGGCGGTGATGAAGACCGTCGGCTTCTCTGATCGGCGAGTGTTCGGGCTGGTGATCATCGAGGCCGCGGTCATCGCCATCACGGGCGCGATCCTCGGACTCGGTGCCGCGATTCTGCTTCCCATCGTCACGGGCTTCGGAGACGGCGGGTTCCTGCCGGGCTTCCACGTCACGCCCGGTACCGTGATGTTCGGCGCGCTCGTCGCGCTGCTGCTGACGGTCGCGAGCGGGATCTTCCCGGCGTGGCAGGCGGCGAAGCTGCCGGTGGTGCAGGCGCTGCGGAGGGTCGAATGAAGATCCCGCTCATCTACAACATCCGGAGCGTCTCGCAGCGCCCTGTCTCCACGATGCTCACCGCGCTCGGCATCGCGCTCGTGGTGGCGGTGTTCATCGCGATGCTCGCGCTGGCGAACGGGTTCATCGCCGCGCTGGTGAAGACCGGCTCGCCCGAGAACGTGCTGCTGCTCCGGCGCGGCGCGGACAACGAGATGGCGAGCAGCATTCCACGCGAGGCGATCAGCATCCTCGCCGCGTCGCCGCACATCGCCACCGGGTCGGACGGACGGCCGCTCCTGAGCCCAGAGACCTATCTGGTCATCAACATCCCGCGGCTCGGCGGCAACGAGTTCGAGGTCGCCAACGTCGTCGTACGCGGCGTGTCGGAAAAGGCATTCGAGCTGCGGCGCAACATCAAGGTGATCGAAGGGCAGCGCTTCGCGTCGGGGCAGAGCGAGATCTGCGTGGGATCCAAGCTCACGGGCCGGTTCAACAATGTGAGCGTCGGCAACACGCTTCGCTTCGCCAACCGCGACTGGAAGGTCGTCTGCCGCTTCGCCGCCGACGGATCGAGCTTCGAGTCGGAGATCTGGGGGGAGAACGAGCAGTTCCTCAACGTCTTCCGCGGCAACGCATTTCAGGACGTCGCGTTCCGGCTCAAGGACCCGGCCGGCTTCGACGACGCCAAGCGCGCCTTCCTCGCCGACCAGCGCATCCAGATCGACGCGCACCGCGAGTCGGAGTTCTACGCGAGCCAGTCGGAGCTGCTCGGCAACATCCTGCGATTCCTCGCGATCATGATCACGGCGATCATGTCCGTGGGCGCGGTGTTCGGCGCGGTGAACACGATGTACGCCGCGGTGAGCTCGCGCACCCCCGAGATCGCCGTGCTCCTCACGCTCGGCTTCCACCCGCGCAGCGTGCTGGCGAGCTTCCTCGCCGAGTCGGCGGTGATCGCGTTCCTCGGCGGCGTGCTCGGGTGCCTGCTCGCGCTCCCGATCAACGGCGTCGTCACCAGCACCACGAACTGGGCGAGCTTCAGCGAGATCGCGTTCGCCTTCCGGGTCACGCCGCAGCTGCTGGCGGCGGGACTGACGTTCGCCGTCGTGATGGGGGTTGTCGGAGGCTTCTTCCCGGCGCGACGGGCGTCAAAGTTGCCGGTTATTCAGGCGCTGCGGTGAGCCGGGTGAGTTGGTGAGTTGGATCGTGGGCTCGTTGGTCGGTTTGTAAGTGAGTTGAACGGCACATACCACGAACCCGCCTGGAGATCTCTGAGTGGAGTCTCCACGCCGGTTCGTGGCCGTTCGCGGTTCACACCAATCAACCGACCAACTAACTGGCTATCCAACTCACCAACTCACCGCCGCTCAGGCTCCCAGCTCCGTCTCCCTCGTATCCTCACTGAGCTGATCGAACCTCGGCGCCGAGAGGGCGCGGATGGCGCGGAGCTGATCGGCGATCGCCGTGCGTGTCGCGGCCTCGCGCGTGTCGTCGTGCAGGACCGCGTTGTCCGCG